>CAZDNQ010000521.1:0-3832 GCA_964506605.1 uncultured Victivallis sp.
TGCGTTTCGAATCTCAAGCAGTGTGGGCTGGGGATAGACTTGTATACCGGTGATTACAATGGCTGGCTCCCCCTTGAAGACACTTGGTCCGCTACATTCATCGATGGAGAATATCTGCCTAAGTTTCCTAAGAAAGGGGAATCCCATGTTTCAATTTGTCCGAGCTGGAAGTGCTGGGGCAGCACCACGGACTACGACTACGGATTTCAAAATACTGCGGGTAAGGCTTCATATGGATTGACGGACGGCTTTGCTTATTACCAGAATATTCACAACGGACAGGGCGTGCGTATAGATCCACTTGGGGTGGCTCCTCCTACCCAGGATTGGTCTGAATGTGCTGCAAAACCAGAAAAATGGATAAAATTGGCAGATAGCTGGGAGAATACAAGAAATAGCCAATGGGGCAACATGACTATGAGCGGTAAATACATCCACATCAGGCATTTCAAGACGGCGAGCTGTTGGTTTGCTGATGGCCATGTCGGCTGTATGAACAGGGATGATCTTCAGAGTCCGGAATATGACTGGAATGAGAATATAACCAAAGCGCAAAAGGGAAGAACCGGCTATTTGGACGTATGGTATCTGTGGTGAAAGCAGAAGATTCATATTGATAGAACAGTCTAAATCATAAGGGTGGATTATGGCGATTCATTCATTTATTCCAAGATCCTTCGCAACCGTTGCGTTTTTGTGCTGCATCACATCTTCAATGGCGGCCGTCACCGGTTTTGCTCCCGAGGGCTATAAGCTCGCTTCAAGCGGCAAGCCTGTCCAGCTCGCCGATAACGGGAAGGCTATGCTGCCGATCGTCATTTCACCCGAAGCCTCCAAGGAGCTGCGCGCGAGCGCCGAAGAGCTTTCAGGCTTCCTCAAGAGAATCACAGGAGCCGCCTTCACCATCAAGGAAAGCAAGGTTCCAGAAGGAATCACGCTTGGAACCCTCTCCCAGTTTCCTGACGACAAGCTGCAGAAGGATCTGGAGATCCGCGATCGCTACGATGGTGTCGAGGCATTCGTGATCCGTTCCGATGGGAACCGGATACTTCTTCTGGCGAACACCGACCTCGGAGCATCGCATGCCGCCTACCGTTTCCTGGAACTGCTGGGCTGCCGCTGGTTTTTCATGGGGAAAAACTGGGAGGTTGTTCCGCAGATCCCGTCGCTCAGCTTTGACTTGAACGAGAGCAGCCGACCGCGGATATGGAACCGGCATTATGGGTTTACGCGCATGAAAATGGATCAGGACGGGGATCCGGACCGCGAAACTCTTTTCCTGGACTGGAAAAAGGAGAACCGCATGGCGAGCTCATTTGATGCCAAGCTAAGCCACGCCTGGCACGCGATCCCGAATTCGTTCAAGATGGATGGCTATCCCTTCAAGAAGGAGTTCGAGGCCCATCCCGAGTATTTCGCGCTTGTGGGCGGCAAGCGTACACCGCCGCAGTTGTGCGTGACCAATCCGGGCCTCCAGAATGTGGTGACAGAATACGCAAAATTTTATTTGAAGAAGAATCCCAGTGATGATGCCGTGTCACTGGAGCCTGCGGACGGGAATGGCTGGTGCACATGTCCGGAATGCGCCAAGCTGGGGCATCAGAGCGCCCAGCCGTTCTTCCTTGCGAACCTGGTCGCGAAAGAAATCCAGAAAGCCTATCCGGGGAAGTTTGTCGGACTCCTGGCCTACAACTGGCACTGCAATCCTCCGGACTTCGCCTTGGAACCGAATGTGTTTGTGCAGCTGACAAACGGGTTCAACGCCTCAAAATATACATTCGACGAACTGTTCAAGGCCTGGAGCGAAAAATGCCAGCATATGGGAATCTACGAATACTACGCCTTCTGGGATATGGACAAGTGCATGCTTCCCGCCAAAGGACCGCACAACAAGATCGATGACCTTGCTGCGCGCATGAAAAGATACGTCGACAACAAGGTGGTTTTCATCTCCGCCGAATCGAACAACAGCTGGGGAGCGAACGGGTTTGGATACTATATGGCCAACAAGCTGATGTGGGATCCGTCCGCGGACACCAAAACGCTGAAGAAAGATTTCTATGACAAGGCGTTCGGTCCGGCCGCACCCGCCATGGAACGCTATTATGAAAGGCTGAACCTTTCCAACAAGCCATTCCGCGGACAGATTCTGTTCCGCCAGTGCCTGGGCGATCTGGAGGAGGCGGTGGAGCTTGCAAAAGCCCGTCCCGACGTCCTGGCCAGGCTGGATGATCTGAGGGCCAACATGATCTATAATTATCTTGGCCTGAAAGTTGAAAGCGATGAAGATGAGGCGGAGCAGAAGAAGAATGCCCTGGAATGGTTCACCTGGGCATATCGGATGCGGAACACGCAGATGATAGACTGGGTGACATTCCGCTCCACCGTCGGAAATGATGAATTCGAACGTACCCTGGCCGCCAAATTCAAGGAACCGTCCTGGAATTTCAGGAAGACCAAAGAAAATCCATGGAAAAACAATACGCCGATAAGCTCGCAGGAGCTGACCGAACGGTTTCAGAAAATAAAGGCGGAATGGGGAGATGTGCCTTCCTTCAGCGAACAGAAGTACTCTGACAAATACGTGCTGGTGCGGCTTGATGGTCCGCAGAAAAAAGAGGAGAAACGGGCCTTCATGGGCAGCGCCGTCCAACTGTTTACCAGCCAGAAGGGAGAACCCTTGAAATTCAAAGTGACCGCGATCCCATCGCCCAAGATAGAACGGCGGGATGCCGAGTATTCGCTTGAGACACTCGACGGCAAGGAGGTCGTGAAAGGTGAACTGCCGGAAGGGGAGAGCTCCATGGATCTGAAAGTTCCAGGCCCCGGAATTTATCTTTTTACATGCAAGAGGGGCGGAGCGGGATGGCATATGGAACTGCCAGGTGAATTGAACAGCGCCATCGTTGTCAACAGGGACCTCGAATTCCGGCCTCAAAACATAAAATCCTATTTTTATGTCCCTAAGAAAACATCCCAGATTGTCATGTATTGTCAGGAAGGGAGCGTCTCCGTGGGCGATCCGGACGGCAAGGTGGCGTATAAAGGCAAGGCTGAAGGAAAAATCATACTCATTCCGGTGAAGGACGGCATGGACGGGAAAGTATGGAGCATTTCCGGAAAATTCAGGAACTTATGGTTTTTTAATATTCCGACTGTGCTTTCGGCTTCATCCAATTATGTTTTTGTTCCAAGTGAAGTGGCTGATGCGGATGGACTGGAGATCATCTCCAGATAGCGCAGTCTGGAAGACCTGGCCGGAACCTGCGCGCGGGCATTATTCTGAAATCCAGTAAACAACTGAGGTGATAAAGATGAAAAAGTTTTTTTTGCCAGCTATTCTTCTTATTTGCATCCTGGGCCTGGAATCATCAGGACAGGATTCGGTCGCCAAGGCTGGAAGCTTCGAGATGGTCAAGGACGGAGCACCAGTGGCTACAATTGTTCTTCCGAAGGAAACCGAGTTTGACCATTATGTCAAGGCTTCCCCGGAGGATGTCGATGCCATTGCCCGAAAACGTTTTCCGAAGGCCTCGCCGGAAAACCTGGAACTCGTAAAGAAGAGCCTTCCTGCCGCCATGAAAGTTGAAGCCGGCAGGGTAGGTGACGAGGAAAAGCTGGCTTCAGAGGAGCTGGTAACATTCATTAAAAAGATCTCAGGAGCCGATCTTCCTGTGAAACGCCTCGAAAAAGGTGAGGCGCTGCCCCAGGGAAAATTGATCCTGCTGGGTGCGGAACTCGCAAAGTCAGAAGGTTATGAAAAGGAACTTGCAGCGCTTTCGCCGGACGGATTCCTGATAAGGTCCAGCAGCGATCGGCTTATCCTCTCAGG
>CAZDNQ010000522.1:0-3828 GCA_964506605.1 uncultured Victivallis sp.
CATTGTCAGAGACTTGTCCTCGCCCAGGCTCTTTGAGATTCCAAGGTCCATCAGCTTCGGGACGCCTTCGCTGTCGATCATTATGTTCGCCGGCTTGATGTCCCTGTGGATTATCCTGTGCTTGTTCCATGCGAAGCAGAGGCCTTCGGCGATACCTTTTATGATGCACAAGGCGTCTTTTTCAGGAAGCAGCTTCTTTTCGTCCAGCTTCTGGCCGAGTTCGTAGCCGTCGACGAAGTCCGCCGCCATATAGTAGATGCCGCGGGAATATCCGGCGTCGATCACGCTGACGACGTTTTTGTGTGCGAGCTTCGCAAGGTTCTTGGCCTCGCGCAGGAACCTCTCGACGAACTCCATGTTCTTGGCGAGTCCAGGATCGAGTATCTTGAGCGCGACTTTCCTCTCCATTGCGGTCTGATGTGCGAGCCAGACCTGCCCCATGCCGCCGGCGCCGAGAAGCCTTTCCAGCACGAAGCCGTTGAGGTCGAGACCAATTTGCAGGAGCGGCGGAGGAACATGTACTGCGTTCTTGCAGCCGGGGCAGGTCGCATTGCCGCCGCAGAGCGTATCGCTTGCTTCGATGCTTATACCACATTTTTCGCAGAGAAAGACTATATCAGCCATCTGCCCGCCCCCATGTATTCTAGATACAATATAATTCCATGTCCTGCAATTTAAAAGCTGTGTTCATGCGCCTCTTAGCCAAGGCATATTAAATACTGGCTCCCCAAAGGCATGTATTAGGCATTTAGGCATCTACTTTTAAAAGTTTTGCATGGATGCGTTGGAATTTACCTTGTGCCGGTGCATAGTAGCCCGTCAAAATCTAAAGAAAGGACTCATACGATGAAACTTTCCTTCACCACCCTCGGATGCCCCGCCTGGAACCTGGACAAGATACTGTCCGAGGCGAAAAGGCTCGGATACGACGGCATTGATTTCCGCGGCTATCTCGCTGAAGTCGAACTCTTCAAGCTCCCGGAATTCACATCCGACATCGCCAACACCCGCAAGGCCATCGACAAGAGCGGACTTGAAGTCTCGGCCGTCTCATCCTCGGCCAGGGCTTTCTCCAAAACCGACGAGGACAGGATCAAATGCCTGAACGAGGTCAAGGAATATCTGAAAATCGCAGACGCCCTCGGCAGTCCCTATGTGAGGATTTTCGGTGGGAAGCTCGATGGCACCCCTTATGAGAAAGCCCTGCAGATGGCGACGGAGAACGTCAAGGCGATGGCGAAAGCCCTTTCCGGATACAAGGCCAATATCATAATTGAAACTCATGATGAATGGATTGACAGCTCAAGGCTGAAGGCCCTTCTTGACAATGTCGGCTCCGACCGCGTCTTCGCCCTCTGGGATGTCCACCATCCGTACCGCATGGGCGGAGAAGCTCCTTCGACCACCTGGAAGAACATCGGCGGCAAAGTCCGTTATACTCATTTCAAGGACTCCATCAAAACCGATGACAAGGGCGGCTACAAACATACGCTTCTCGGCAAGGGCGATATACCTCTCAAGGAGATCGTGTCCTGTCTGAAGAAAGGCGGATACACCGGTTATCTCACCCTCGAATGGGAGAAGAGATGGCACAAGGATATGGAAGAGCCGGAGATCGCGTTCCCGCAGTACATCGAGGAGATGAGGAAGCTCATCAAGTCTGCTTGAACATTTTGACAGGATTACAGGATTACCAGGATTAATTTTCGACGTTCGAAGTCCGATGTTAAACAAAGGAGTTTCTCGTGGACAAGGGATATCTGCTGCATCTGACCCATTATGATCCGCGCTGGTGCGCCATCAAGGACAAGGAAAAACCGTTCGACCTCCGGGTCGGCATGGAGATAGTCGATGCACTGGCGGAGGAGGGGTTCAACCTCCTCTTCATCGGATGTTCGGACGGGGTCAGGTACAAGTCCCATCCCGAACTCGCCAGGAAATATTCGATACCGATGAAGGATCTGAAACGCCTGGTGGCGCATGCCAGGAAGTCCGGGCTGGAGATCGTCCCGAAGCTGAATTTCTCCAAGAGCGAGATCAACAGGCACGACAACTGGATAAGGACTCCGGACGCGCCGTGGCACGAGGACTTTGAGGAGCCTGCATACTGGAAAAAGGCCTTCGAGATCATCGACGAGGTCAACGATGTCTGCGAGCCGGAGAGATTCTTCCATGTGGGGATGGACGAGGACCACAACAGGTCGCACACCCAGTATGCCGAGGCAATAAAAATCCTGCATGCCGTCCTGAAGAGGAGGAAGCTCCGCACGATCGTCTGGAACGACACTGCGATAAATTACGCGAGCGGGTTCGTCTACGTCGAGAAAATGCTGGATGCCCTCGACAAGATCCCGAAGGACATCGTCCACATCATCTGGAACTACAGGTATGTGCCAGAAAAGCAGATCAAGCTCACAGCATCCAAGGGCTTCGAGGTATGGGGAGCTCCCGGCAGGGACGCTGCACAGGTCGAGGGTTTCATCCAAGCCCTGGAAAAGACCAGGAAGGGCAAAGGCCTGCTCATGACCACCTGGATGAAGTGCTGGAAGCCAAACAGGAAGGAACTACTCGGGCAGATCCACGCGATGGGGCCGGAGTATAGGAAGGCGTAATCAGTAATCAGTAATCAGTGGTCAGGTGTCAGTGGGCAGAGTCAATGCCAACGTCTAAGCCTCAGGGAACCGAGTGTAACGAGGTTACCTGAAGGAGTTTGTTCGCTGTCTCATTATTATTGTTTGTAATCACACTCAACTATTGGAGCAGCAAGGATATTATCACCCTTTACCAGTACGTGCTCCCATGTCTTTATCCTAATAAAAAGAGTACCTAGTTCTTTTTTGCCATCTGTTATAGGGTAGAACATATCAAGCCTTTTTCCTTCGAGGGGGACAACCGAAAGCGGATGAATCCGGGGAAATTCAATTGAGACCCCCGGTCGTATATATGTTGCCAATATATTACCCTCTGCTGAGAATAAGCTGGCACTAAGGACGATATGATGGTTGGCAAATTGCGTCTCCATAACTTTCTTAATTGCTTCTGGATCTTTTCCTTCTTGCAGCAGAGGAGAAATGGATTCAGATGCCCAAGCGGCAGTCGATTGAATATCTTTCAGGGCTGCTATACGGGATTCCTTAAGCCAAGTTTGCCTGTGCCATTCCCATATGGCAAAAGCTACGAGAAAAAGAGAGAGAATTATTATTAAAAGTGACTTCATTTCATTTATTAGCGAACAGCTTATTGGCATCAAGTCTGGCGGTAAAAAATCAAGTCGCGGCCGGATGCCTGGAACGACCGGTCAACCACCACCGATGAAGTTATTGTAGTATCAATTCGTTGGAAATCAACGGGGGTATTCAGGAGGAATAGCCTGTTCGCCTTGACTGGTCCGTATAGCACCAATGTCTTGCCTGAGGCAGGCTCGTCGCCAATCCTCCGCAGGAGGACGGCTCAAGAGCCAGCAAGGGTGCTTGCGTTCCATGTCTGGACTCATCTGAGTTTACAGTATTGGATTTGTCTTGATGACCAACAGTGATATGGGCAAGTCATGAAAACATCAAGTCCCCTGCCCCTTGACCCAGCTCACATGCGGTATGCATAAAACCTGCTTCAGGTTTTTATTTCATCAGGTTCTCGCAGATGAAATACGCGACCGCGTCGTTCCAGCCGTTGAGATCCTCGTGTCCGAAATCCGGATACACCATGATCTTCTTCTTCGCCTTGATCTTGTTGAATGCGGCGTAGACTGTGGACGGAGGGCAGACCTGGTCGCGGAGTCCGACCGACATAAGCACCGGCCCCTTGATCCTTGGAGATAGGTTCTGGATG
>CAZDNQ010000523.1:0-3825 GCA_964506605.1 uncultured Victivallis sp.
GCTTCCATCAAGGAGGCCGCCGAAGGATGCGGCTTCGACGACGTCTTCTACTTCATGCGCCTGTTCAGGAAGATGACAGGCATCACCGCCGGCAAATTCCGGAGGGGATGAATAACGAACACTGAATATCGAATAACGAATGAAGAACGGTGGAAAGCAGAAACAAGGAAATGGAAAAGAATGGTACAGGCTAAAGCCCGTACCTACTTCAATTTCTCCTTCAGGAACTTTATCCTCTCCGCGGTTCCGGACAGATCGCCGCAGGGGATGAGCTCCCAGTCCTCCTCGAACGACATGCTCTCGCCGGGCTTCAAGGCCGCATAGGCGCCCTGCATCTCAAGTTCAGTGAGGGTATCCTTCAAATTCCCGGTCAGCTTGTATATCTCCACGAACGACTGGTCGGGGTGTATCGTGTTCTTCGGGATGAGCGAAGACCTCTTAATGAAAAGATACCCGTTGCTGAAGGCGGCTATGAGGGGTTCCGAGGGATATATGAATGTCTTCGAGGTGAAGACGTGCTCCTTGTCGGCCGCTACGGAAGGGATGTCAAAATGGAGGAACCCGTCGGTGATCTCATAGGGGAGGATGCGTTCCTTTTCAGGGTTCCAAGCGGTGAATTCCACCCGTAGGACCCCGCCTTCCTTGCCGACCGGCACATAGACGCTGGCATTTCCCGGAAGACGCGTGTTAGACCATATGCCCCAGGAGACATCCTTGTTCCTGATATTTACTGCCGTGACCTTCAGGAAGACCTTGCCGTCCTTCAAGCTGATCTCCTTGGTCATCTGGATTCCGCTGACAGGGCTCTGCGGGCTTCTGAGCTTCACTGATTCCTTCGTCTGCTCCAGGATCTCGTATTTTCCGAGGGTAAGGTACGGATCGGGAGGCCAGGTCGCCTTCCTGTCCCTGCGGTCGGCGTTCAGATCCTGCTGCTGCCACCAGCCCTTCTGGGGTCCGAGCCAGTAGATGTGTCCGTTGTATGGGAGGAACGGGGGCGGTTCTGCTGTAACATTCGGCAGCGGCGCAGTCCACAGCCTGGCATCTGAATTGAGCAAATTGCCTCCGTCCTTTGTGCGGAACATGACGACATGTGCACCTACCGCCGGGAGGATGCCGACTGCAATTCTGTCATTTTCCAGGAGCAGCAGGCTGCTTCTGGGGTTTTCAAGATCCTTCGATGGTTTTGCGGACTGCGCCATGTCAACAGAACAGGAGGCGGCTGAAACCAATACCGCCGCGGCGGAGAGGATGCAGATGTTTTTCATGATATGTCTCCATTTTAAGATCCTGAAAATATCATCTGGAATTTTCATTGGCAAGGACCTGATCTAATAAACGTTGACAATGCAGGCGAAGATGCGCGCGGAAGACCTTGCCGGCGGAAACCAAAAAAACATAGTTTTATTCAATATCTTATTTGACTTGTTAATATTATCGTTAATATTAACTAATATCGAAGCAACAGATCAGGAGTTCCGCGCATGATAAATACAATATCGAAAAATGTCACCTTGAAGGAAATCGCCACAGCATGCGGGGTTACCCCGCAGACCGCAAGCAGGATACTCAACAGCACGCAGGGGCACCTGTACCGGCAGGAGACCAGGGAGCTTGTCAGCAAGACCGCCCGCGAGATGGGCTACCGTCTCAACACCTCGGCGCAGGCGATGCGCAACGGGAAGCACAAATGCATAAGCCTGCTGGGAAGCTCGGTGCACTGGAACAGCTTCTTCTCCGGAGAGCTGCTCCTGGCGTTCCAGAAGACGCTTTCCGCGTTCAACTACAATATCATAATAAATGTCCTGCCCGACGAGAAGATCAAGGCCGGCGAGGAGCTGCCCAGGATCTTCAGGGAGAATTCCGTTGACGGAGTGCTTGTCGGGATAACCCATATCATACCCGACTGGCTCGAGGCGATGATAAACAACATGAACGTGCCTGTAGTCTGGTTCGGTTCGAAGCATGAGAACGACTGCGTGCACCATGACGACTTCGATGCCGGATACAGGATAACAAGGCGCTTCATCATGGGGAACCACAGGAAGATCGCATATGTCGACTACGCCATCGCGCTTGACGAGGCAAATCTGAAGCGCGCGCATTTCAGCGTGCTCGACAGGATGAACGGCTACAGGAGGGCGATGGAGGAGGCAGGGCTTGAACCGCAGGTCGTAAGGACAAAGAAGAAGATGCCCATGAACGAGCGTGTAGCCTATACAAGCGCCAATCTCCTCGGGAAGAACAGGCCGACCGCCATCATCACATATGACATGCCGTTCTCCGGGCTTCCGGTGATGTTCTCCCTATGCAGGAACGGCATCAAAGTCCCGGACGACATATCCTTCGCGTCCTTTACGCCTACCGAATGGGTTGCGAACGACATGGTGATCTCCAGCTTCGTGCCTTCCAGGCTGAATGTCGGCGAGATCGCAGCGCGGCTCCTCTATGACAAGATAAACAACGGCGGCAAGACTTCCAAGCCTGTGGTGCTTCCTTTTGATTTCATAGAAGGCGACACCATCAGGGAACTGAGGTAGCGGAAATGAAGTTCGAAGCTCGAAATCCGAAATCCGAAATGTTGGATCAGGGATCCTGCCTCATGCATCTGGCATCCTTTTTCACTCTGATCGAGCTGTTGGTGGTAATCGCGATCATCTCGATCCTGGCGGCCATGCTGCTGCCGGCGCTGAAGCTGGCGAAGGAGGAGGCGAAGCTGACTCTCTGCATTTCAAACCACAAGCAGGTGATTCTAGGAATGACCCAGTATGCGATGGACTATGCCGAACGACTGCCACCGGTCCTGAAGACCTTCGCTGCGGATTCTGCATATCCATATGCCGGCGACTATCCCTGGTACTCCAACCGCTACGTCGGACAGTACATAGGCAACACCAGGCTCAACACTACGGACAACAATGCATATGCGGCACTTTGCCCGTCGCTGATCACAGCTCCAAGCTGGGACAGGCTCGGTATCGGCTACAACAGCTGCTGGGACACGAACATACGTTCAGTCAACTTCTCAAGCTTCGTGAAGTCAGACATCACCATCATATTGGTGGACACGACCCTCAACAATATTGCCGGTCAGTGGGACTACGTGGCCCCGAACGGGCACAAGGCATACGAGTGGTCGCAGCTTTACAAGTTCGACGACGCTCCCCGCGACAACCAGAAATACACGCGCTGGGTAATGTACAGGCACAACAGGCAGACCTCGGTATCGTTCGCCGACGGGCATTCCGAGGCCATCCGCAGCAGCAAGTCCGACAATGACTCGACTCAGTTCGGCGAAGGACTCCACAGGGCGTATACCAACGGGCAGGTCAAATACAAGGCGAAGTGAGGATGGACAAGATGAAACTGGAATCTGAAAATCTGAGATCTGTGATGATGGAAACCGGAAGCCGGAGTCTGCCATCGGTCGCCAGTCGTCGGTCGCCGGCCTTCACCCTCATCGAGCTTCTAGTCGTGATTGCGATCATCGCAATCCTGGCAGCGATGCTCCTGCCGGCGCTGAAGCAGGCGAAGGACAGCGCCTGGGGCGTAGTATGCAAATCGAACATGAAGCAGCTGACCAGCGCATGCCTGACTTATGACCAGGATTTCCAGAACTACTTCCCGCCCATAGGAGGAAAATTTACAACTGTCACTTTTGAGACCGATACCAGGACAAACGGATCAAACGGACTGGTGATCCCATGGTATTCCGTCTACTATCTCGGTCCATACATAAACAACAGGAACATCTGCCATTCCGCATTTTCACCTCAATACCAGGCTTCCACAAACCAGGTGGTATGCTGTCCGGCCTGGATAAACAGC
>CAZDNQ010000524.1:0-3825 GCA_964506605.1 uncultured Victivallis sp.
AGCAGAAGGATTAAAATAAGTGCAAACACAGGCAGTCCGAAATAGAATCTCGGTTCCACGAACTGGATGCCGAGGCTTGAAAGCATGGTGCCAGCCCCTCCGAGCTTATGGAGATATCCTTCTGGGAGCAGGATCCCGTTAAGTCCAATCATGCCCTTCATGAATGATACCGCGGAACCTACGCTGTCGGCCCTGAAGAAAACCCATGCGAAAACGACTGAGACGAAAGTTATGATCCTTGCCGCCCAGGACTCCCAGATGGAAGTGGATTCATACCCAATGCCCTGTTTGAAGGCGCGCCACGCATGGTTTATCACAAGGTAGATTCCGTGGAGCGCGCCCCATATTATGAAGGTCCAGCCGGCGCCGTGCCACAGGCCTCCGAGCAGCATCGTTACAAGGAGGTTGGCATATCTGCGGAACTTCCCGCACCTGTTTCCGCCGAGTGGGATGTACAGGTAGTCGCGCAGGAACCTCGACAGGGTCATGTGCCATGACTTCCAGAACTCGATGATGTTCGTCGCCTTGTACGGGGAATGGAAATTGAAAGGGAGCTTGATTCCGAACATGTAGCTAAGTCCGATCGCCATGTCCGAATATCCGGAAAAGTCGAAGTATATCTGGAATGTGTATGCAAGCGCGCCTGTCCACGCCTCGACGAAAGTCAGGACTGCGCCGTTGGACGCCGCATTGAATATAGGAGTCGAATACATGGCGACGGTGTCTGCAATCACCACCTTCTTGAACAGGCCCAGCGCGAAGACTGTCAGCCCTATCGACATGAACCTGTAGTTGAAGAAGTATATGCTCTTCTTCCTGAACTGCGGGATCAGCTCCTTGTGGTGGACGATCGGCCCCGCCAGCAGGTGCGGATAGAATGTGACGAACAGGCAGTAGTGGAAGAAATCATATTCCCGCGCCTCGCCGCGGTATGCGTCGATCAGGAACGCTATCTGCGTAAACGTGAAGAACGATATGCCGATCGGCAGGATTATGTTGTCGAGGTGGATCCCGCTTTTTATGAAGAAATTTATGTTGTCGACAAAGAAGTTGGCATACTTGTAGTACGCGAGAAGGAGCAGGTTGGCGAAGATGCCCAGCACAAGTATGCGTTTCGCCTGCCCCTTGCCTATGCTCCTGCCAATCTCCATCCCCATCAGGTAATTGAATATGATGGAGAGGAGTATCAGGATTATATATACCGGATTCCACCACGCATAGAAGAACATCGACGCGCCGACCAGGTACGAAAGGGCCAGCTGCTTCCTTCCCGATGCGGCGATGGCGAAGAAGCCCAGGAATGTCGCGGGCAGGAAGATGAAGATGAACGTATAGGAATTGAAAAGCATGGGGCGGTGTGTACTACCTCGAAAGAAGAACGTCCCTTATGCCGCCGAGATCGCAGACGAGCTTCTCTGCATCCTCGTTTTTGATATCCCTGTAGAGCCCCTGCATGTGCGTGTCGGAGGTCATCATCGTCTTATATGGCTTGTATCCCATGTCCAGGATGTGCTGGTTCTTCTTCTCGCTGTTGCTGGAGATCCTGGTGACCTTGTATCCCTTGTCGAAGAGGCCGCGCAGCCTCTTCCTCATGCTGTGGTGCGTATCGTCGTATTTCGGGAAATGCGTCTCGAAGCAAATCGCCGGGCCGAAGGCGGGATCGTTCTTGAAGGCCTCCTCCATTCCGTCTATGACTTCGACTTCGAACCCTTCGACGTCCATGCGGATCAGGTCTATCTTCCGTTTCCCTTTTGCGAACTCTGAGACTGTAGTGAGCGGCACCTTTATCGTCTGCCCCTTCAGGAGCCTCTTGGACTTGTCGCCGTACTTGTACTGCTCCGCCATGAAGGTGTGGAGGTTGGAGTATTCGGCGAGATGGAAGTCGGCTTCGCCGACACGGTCGGCCGCGCCTACGTTGTACATCTCCATCCTGTCCTTCACGCCGTTGAGCTCGACGTTCTTCTGGAGGAGTGCGAAGTTCGCAGGGCTCGGTTCGATGCAGTATACACGGCCTTCCGGACCGACCTTCAGGGCTTCCCAGACCGCGTAGTATCCGATGTTCGCGCCCAGGTCGAAGATGCACATCCCAGGTTTGACTACCTCGTCCATGATTGCACGGAGCTGCATCTCCCTCTTGCCGTTCAATGCCAGCGTCCTTGAAATGCCGTTGTCGTGGACGTTGAGAAGCATCCTGTATTCGCCGTCCCATATCGAATATTCCGCAAGCTGTTTGCCGGGAACGGCACGGCTGCCGAAATAACGCGCGGCGCGGAACGCATATTTACAGGTTCCGGCAAGTCCCCTGGTTTTTAATACTGAAGGCAATGTTGAAAGACCCATTTGGATTATTTCCTTATATTTAGATTCTATGGATATAGATAGCTGGTCACGTATTCAGAGCTGGGGGCTTCGTTTTCAGGTTCAAGAAGGGAAATAAGCTCCTTCTCGTCGAACACGGCCCGGTTACGTTCATCATAGGTGCAGTGGAGGATCCCGCAGCGCTTCGACATCAGGGCATATACGTCCGGGAACCATGTCTCCCATCCGGCGTCGACATAGATCACTTTCCTGTTCGTGCACATCGACCAGTTCAGCGTCGAGGAGCAGCCATACTGGGCGATGACGGCATCGCACTGTTCGATCACGCCGGGCTGCTCGAAATGCTCGTAGATGATTTCGACGTTCGGTATGTTCCTGAAAATATTATATCCCTCCCAGGAAAGATCCTTCGGCCTCCTCTTGAAGAGGACCCTGTAGCCATTCCTCGACAGGGCGGAGCAGAGAGAATAGTAGAAATGATAGTTGACCATCGCCTCGGCGGAATAGTATCCAGCCCACTCCGGGATCATGGAAAGCTCAAGTACCATGACAGTCTTCACCTTGTCGGATCGGGGCCTTCCCAGCCATGATTCATGGAGCTGCTTGAAGAACTGCGTGTTGTCGCTGACGAACGATATTGAATGCCCCCTCGGCAGCGGATTGGCCTCAATGTTCCTTTTGAAAAGAGGTATGCTTTTTTCAGTGTATGCGTTGAACCGGCTTACAGTTGTGAACTCGTGGAAGCCCGGCCTTGAACCGGAGTAGTGGCAGATGAAGTAGCCGTGCGGGAAACCGGTGACTTCTCCACCGTTCCTCATAACCGCGAGCCCGAGCGCCCTGGTATATGGATTCCCCGCAGTGGAGCTGAGGAAGGATTTTATACTTTTTGAAGACACACCTTTCTTTAATGAGGAATAAACCTGCGCCACCTTTTGCAGGTATCCGTACATGAATGAGGAAAGCCCAGCCCGTATGTTTTCGGGAAGCTCAATCCCGAAATTACCCGAGGTGTAATATGATGCGAATTTTATGAATTCATCAGTGACGCCTTTGAATATTTTCAGAGTTTCAGGACTGGCTTTTGATCTTTCCGGAAAATCGTCCTCAATCAGGTAACCCGGAGAGATTATCTTAACCCAGTTGTCCAGGTTGCGCGTATATTCATGGGTCAGGACGCCAGCGGATGCAATTGTCGCGCTCCCGGGAACAATCTGCCTATGGCAGCAATAACGGCCGTTGGCGAAGTTGAATTTAAAAGAGTTCAGCGCGTTCCTTAAATGCGTGCGCGGCGGACAGGACGAGACATTTAGATATCCGTGCTTGAACTCGACATCGCCGCTCTTCTTCTGGAGCAGGGGGATCAGGCTGAGCATCTTGCTCGGGACTATCGAATAGCCGTCCCTTTCCAGCCTCGTCAGGCAGACATAGTGGTTGACAACCTCGGTGAACTTGCTGGAGACATGGTAGGCGATTGCCAGGCAATCCCCTTCGAAGGTGTCGCCGAGG
>CAZDNQ010000525.1:0-3822 GCA_964506605.1 uncultured Victivallis sp.
ACAGGAATGTCTGCGCTACCCTCTGGCCGGCAAATTAGCCAGATAGATGAGAAGCCCGTCCCTACTTGCAAATCAGTCCGCCTCGTGGGCGACTCTGGCGCCGGGCTTTGGGGCCTGTGGATTGCCGTCCACGTTCGACCAGTCCACGCTCCACTCAGGTCTTCTCCTGAAAGGCTTCTTGAACTGGTTGCTGATCACCTTGCGCGCCTCGAGCGACATCATGCATGCGCGCGAACAGCCACGGGCGCCGCATACGGCCTGTCCGGTATTGTAGAGGTTTTTGGGTTTCTTGAAGAACGGGGTGTTCGATCCCCTCTGGATCTGTTTGCCCCACATCGGCTCCATGTATTCCTCCTCCTGGGAGAGAGGATGGTCGGCTACTTCGCCGCCCCTGAACGCCAGGTCGCACGCCTTGCAGTCGATGTCCATCCACTCAACCTCTTTTCCGGCGAGGTTTACCTTCACTGTCTTCTTCGGATCGAAGGCCTTGCCCGGACACGCCTTTACGCATGCAAGACATCTGTTGCAGAGCTTGGGGCCGTTGTAGATGGGATCTGGTTCGAGATCAAGTTCGGTCAGGATGATTCCGACGCGCTGGCGGGGTCCGAGCTTCGGAGACAGGAACATCTTCGAGAATCCGATCTCGCCGAGTCCGCACAGATAGGCCGCAATCCTGAGCTGTATCATCACGTCCGGCGCCGCGCGCCCCTCGGCCACTGGAACACTGTATTTCTTGCGGAGTTCGCCTTCATTGCCAATTGCGCGCCAGTCGCTCTGGTGCCCGATCGGGATCGCCTCATATCCCTCGTCCTCGATCTGCTTGCAGATGTTGATCACTGTCATTGGAATGTAGAGATAGGTGAGTCCGCCGTACCCCATCGCAGGATAATTGGAGAAGAACGTACCTTCCTCGATGCCGCGCAGGCTTCCGCGCATCACACGGAACGTCATGCCGATCACGGACCTGCATTCCGGCATTATCTGCTTCGGATCCATCTGCAGCGGCGCGCCCTCCCATCTCTCGATGTTCCCGATCCCGACTTCGTCCGCGCCAAATGATTTGGCGATCCTCTTGATGTCCTGTGAATTCAACATGACCGTCTCCTTATATTACTCTCTGTTATTTATTCCTCATAAGTAGGACGGGTTTCAACCCGTCTATTGCCGGAATTAATCCCGACATGCTTTTCCGTATTGACAAGAACTTTTCCCATTACTTCAGCGCAATATCCGCAATCCTCGCAGTTCCGTCCGCATGTGCTTGTCTTTTCAAACCAGTCCGCAGGGAATTTCGTATTGTCGATCACGTTCGGCGCCAGCGCCGCTGAGAACGTAGGCTCGAAGAGATCCGCCAGGTTTCCCCTGAACTTCCCGGAGACGTACGCATTGACCACCATGAACGGCTTCTCATGGATCCTGGTCGCAAGCTTGACGGTTTCGAAAATGCCCTCGTAGTTCCGGAGGTCTTCGGGGCGTATCCAGCTCGCCTGCAGGATCGACCGCCAGTTGCGGGGTTCGCGGAGATGGCTCCAGCAGGTGTACGGCATGAAGTCCTCCATGTTCTCCTTCTTCGCCACATCCTTCTCGTGCGCGACCAGGTTGTCATGGAAGATCTGTCCCGAACAGTTGTGGAGACAGCCGCTGTTTGCGAGCATGTACAGCTTTTTGCCGTTCGCATCGGCCCATTTCTTCAGTCTTCTGAGGTATGCGATGTCACGGTTGTACTCGCGCTGGACATAGTAGCCGTCGAACAAATGCGATAGATATGACATCCCTTCGATCGTCCCTATCTTCATGTTGACCGAAGATCTTGTCTCTATTTCCGGAAAATGCTTCCTGATGACATGTGCTATCGCCGGGGAGGTGGTCGTCGCCGAAGCCACCGGTGCGGTTTCCAATGCACGATCAATTATCCTGCATGTCTCCTTTTCGAGCCTCCTGCTCATGCCTTCCGCGCCGTAGCAGTTCGCGTTGAATAGGATGTTGAGACTGATCCCCATTCCGCTGATCTCCTGCAAATCCTCTTCAAGCATCCTCTGCACTGATGCCTTTGATCTGCCATCGGAACCTATCGGTGAGCGCCCGCTCGGCTGGCCGGCCCACGGGAAGTAAACTTCCGCGACCTCCGTGCGGAATTCGCGGACCGTCTCCATGAACGAACCGTCTCCGTCCTGCCTGTATCCTATCGAGAACCTCATCTTGATCTCTCCGTTTACGGGATGATTGTCCTTTTCCATGCAGCTTATAATATCCTGGAAATCTTTTCCGTAAATGAATTAATTTGCTGAATACTTGCACAATATTGCTATTTATGATAATATTGTTAAAGACACTCAAGGGAATTCCGGATTATGGACATGTCTTCAGAGATTGAAAGGACTATTCAAGATGTCGACAGCCTTTTAGGGCTTGAGATAACCCTTCATGACATCGGGGGGATATTCCATGACGGGTTTGGGAAACCTCTTTTAGGCAGGCTTCGCCAGAACCACAGGAGGCTTCCTATATGCGCCGCCGCCAACCGGGGCAGATGCGTGGAGTACTGCAGGAGGAGGATGAATGAGAAGGCGGGGGCGTTCGAAGGCAAATATTTTGTCGGGAAATGCAGGATCGGACTTATTGAAATAATCGTGCCTGTCAAGAAGGACGGCATCCATCTCGCGACTATCTTCGCCGGTACCTGGCGCAGGGCTGGAGCACCTAGGAAAAACAGCGAATTCAAATATACCAGGAGCCTGATGAAGGAATATGCCAGGCTGCCAGTTTCAGATGAAAGCCGTTTTGCATCGATTGCAGGAGTGCTGCATGCTGTCGGACAGGGCCTTATTGGGAAAGTCGAGGAGATGCAGAAGCTGGATATGCCCCATCCGACGCGGAAGGACGAGATACAGAGGTTCATGGCTCTCAATGCGCAGCGTGACATAGGGCTTGCGGACCTTTCGAGGACGCTGAGCCTGTCCCCTTCCAGGACATGCCACCTTGTCAAGAGCCTGTTCGGAAAGTCGTTCGTCGAACTGCTGACGACCGAGAGGATAAACCGGGCAAAGACGTTCCTTGCGACCACAGACTATCCGGTGAAGGAGATCGCGGGGACCGTCGGCATCGGGAACGAATATTATTTCAACAGGACGTTCAAGCGTCTGACCGGACTTCCTCCAGGGAGATACCGTAAACGGCAGACCGCTTAGGATGAACGATTGAAAAAACATTGATGAAAGGTTATTATTCGTCCACTTATGAATGAAAACAACGACAATGGCGAACTGAAGCTCAGGGACATCCCTTCAAGCCCGCAGGAATCCCAGAAGAAGGATGATTCCTCGGAGCTGAAGCTCCGCGAGCCACCGCCGCCTCTCGCTATTAAGAAAGCAGAAGAAAAACCCGAGCTTGAGCTTTCAGCCGCGGCTCCTGCGCCGTCAACGCCTCCGGAGAGGAAGGAAAAGGTGATTCCCCTCCTTGTAGCAAAAAAAGACGGTTCCACTGCCGCAGTGCCCGATGCTGAGCCAGTCAGGAAGAATACAGGTTCGGATGATCTGGATGTGCCGGTACCTGCGGCCGAGGAAGACAAGGGAAGTCTTTTCAGAACGATATCGCAGGCAATTGTAATGATTTTGTCCATAGCTGCAATCATCACAGCAGGATATTTCATCTACAAGCAGCTTGCCCCTGAACAGCCTCTTGTCCCCAAGAAGGAGGCCGCCAAGCCGAAACAGGCCGCAGCCGCCAAGGACCAGAAGAAGACCGACAAGCCACAGGACCAGAAAGCCGCCGCGGCACCGGCTCAGGCGCCGAAGAAGGATTCAAAGAATTCGAAGAAGGCCG
>CAZDNQ010000526.1:0-3803 GCA_964506605.1 uncultured Victivallis sp.
TCCGAAGGTTATCGACCCTCCGAGATATGCGATCTTCGCAGACTTCCCCTGTTCCAGCTTCCTGTAGAAGGAATTGAGACTGGGATATTTGTATCTGGCCTTAGAGGCATTTTTCATTTTTTATCTCTGAATTTCAAACAAGTTCAAATAAAGGTATAAATTAGAAACTGAGCCAATACAAACAAATATTCCTTGTTCTTGGATCCGCTAGTAGTTAACGCATTATTGCGTGTCGCTTCTAATTTAGCAAATACAGCCAATAATGGCTTAACTACAAGCAAAAGGCAATCACGGTCCTGCAATGCAGATGCTCTCGATGCGGAGCTGCGCCTTCTTCGGAGCGTTTTCAGGAATGACAGGGGTCAGTTCTATCACATGCTTTCCCGGAGCAAGCGCAGTCAAACTTTTGCGCCAGATGAACAGGTTGCCCTGTCCATAGGTCATCTTGAACGGCCAGACAGGCAGGAATTCGCTCTTGCCCCAGGCCCTCTTCTCGTATTGCAGGACCTTGCCGTCCACCTTCACTTCGACATCCAGTCCGTCCTGGTTCGCCTCTCCGAAAAGTCCCAGCAAGGTGCCTTCAGCTTCAATCTTGATCGGTTCGATGTTGCCGGCGTCTTTGGCATCGCACATCGCCACATCGCCCATCCAGCGGCTTGAGAGGCCGTCGAACCAGAGGGATGTACGGAAGGTCTTCGCCCTAACCCAGCCTTTCGGAAGCTGCGTGTCGGCGAGGAGTATGCGGTTGATCGTCTTCATCTCGCCGAAGACCGGTTTTTCCGGAACTGTACAGACAAGGCCTTCCTTCACTGCCGCCTCATATCCAGTTTTCGCCGCCTCGAAGAAAATCTCGTATCCCACATCGTCGGGATGCGCGCCGTCAAATGGCCATAAGTCCTCGATCTTCTTCTTACCGCTTGTGATCATCTCCTGCATCAATGGATATAGGTCGCCCTGGGCGGTATGATATGCCGCCGACAGCTTCATGTGGTCGGTGCGGCGGTAGACTTCATCGGGCTTGTAGTCCTTGCCAAACTGCCACTTAAATGCGAAATAGAGCTGTTCAAGAGGCGCTCCGGAGGAAATGATCCTGCGCATGAGCGTCTCGTAGTTGATTAGGGCTTCGACATCCTTCTGGTCATAGCCGTCGTTGACCGTGAAATCCAGGAAGACAATGTCGGGCTTCTTTGACATGACATCCCTTTCGAGACGGAACAGACCAAGGTCTGATCCGGTTCCGCCGATCGCTGCGTCATGGAATGTGAAACGCGCCTTGGGATATTTCTCAGTGAGATATTTCGACATCAGGCCGCGGTAGCTGGTCTTGAGCGGATCGCTTGCGTTCGCGCCGTAAGTCAGTGAACCGCCGAAAAAGACGACCGACAGCGCATCGCCCGCCTGGGCCCTCTTGTCGAATTCAGCAAATGACGCCTTTTTGGCAGGTGCCTCATCAGCACTGGCTGGAGCCGATGAAAACGCAAAAACGAGCCCGGTGATCAGTCCGGCGAGGATCAGGTTTTTAGCATACATTTGTTATCTCCTTTATACTTTATTATGGTAACAATATATTATAAAGCATGCATTTCAAGGGCGGATCACCTCTTCATTCGACAACAAGGAATCCGATGATCTGGACGGACTGCCCGTTCTCCGCCCTGGTGCGCAGGCTTATTTCATCCCAGCAGAGCGGAAGTCCGTCCGCATGGAAGAAATGGCGGATGATTTGATTGCGCTGCGGATCATCCTCCTCGATGGCGACCGGTTCATGTTCGAGGCCGAGATCCTTCCAGGCATCTCCGGTTTTGACCTGCAGTCCGCCCATTGCCTTCGGTTTGCGCAGAAGCAGGGCTACGCAACGCCCCTTCTCAGGTTTATAGGTCAGCGTCGCACCGGACTTGGCGGCGGACAACCCTTTGAACCTTCCGAAATCGGCGGCTTCAAAACCATCCGCCCCCCTGGCTTCCGATGCCGGGACCAGCAGCGGTTTCTCCCAGGGATTCCCATTCAGAGTTTTTTCAGGCAGGACATGGGCCGTAACAGGCTGCGGCGCTTTCTTATATTCAGCATATGCCATGTCCAACGCCTTCCGCAGGACCTCGCCGTGAACTTTGTATCCCTCCGGACTGGGATGGATTCCGTCATTCATGAGAGTCTTCCACTCCGTGCCGGCGACGATGCGGTCAGCCAATTCCTGCTGGCCGTCGCCCAGAAGGCAGTCATAGTGGACAGCGATCGATTTCAGGAAGGCCGCAGTCGGAGGAGTCTCCTTCTTCTCGTGCCATTGCATCATGCTCTTGAACAGGCCAAGCTGCAGGATGACGTCGCATTCAGGCAGCTGCCTGCGCAGGCGGCGGATGTATCCTTCCGTCGCCGGATCTGTGACCTCCCTGCCGGCCGGCCCCCAGGCTCCATTGGCCGCGCTGAATTCGGCAAGAAGCAGATCCGGCTTGTAGCGGAAGACCTTGTCCTCCATCCTAAACAGCTGGAGTTCGGGACCAATCGCAAAGATGATGCTTGTCTGCAGACGTACATCTCCACCGGGGAATTTTTCCTTCAGCCAGTCATACAATGTCCAATAGAAGCTCGTGGTGCGTTTCTCACCTGCGGGTGCGCCATAGGTGACGGAATTGCCGACAACCACGATCTGCACCGGCTTCCCGGCTTCCAGCCTGGCGAAAGTATTGTTCAGAGGCGACGCCCCTGCGACTTTTCCGGAAACTAAAAGTGCAAGAAAAAACATCCCTGTGCGGAAACGGCTCATCCCTTACTCCGGGATCCAGAACGTCGTCTGTCCGGTCACGGCCTCCGGCCTGCCTTTGATCTCAAGCTCGACCGTAGTTGCCGGGCTGTCCGGCAGAGGCACAGGCAGCTTTTCGAGGAAAAGCCTGTCGCCCTCCTGACGGAAGCTCACCTTCCTTCCGGTCTTCATCAGTTTTGCGGAAAGCACTTTGTTCTTCAACTCGCCCCAGCAGAACTCCCCGCATGGATCATTGAGGAAATGCAGATAGACCTTGCCACCTTTGGCGGTGATCGGACGCGCCGTGCAGTTCCAGGAGAACGGATGCCTTTCGGAATTTGAAATGCATCCACGGTGCCGTGAAATCCATTTTCCGGCGTCGCGCAATATCTCCACGGATTTCCGCGGTACGCCTCCATCACCCTTCGGACCTATGTTGATGAGGAGGTTTCCCGCGCTCTGCGCGCATGTCAGGAGCATCTCCACGACTTCAACAGGCCCCTTCCATCTGCTGTCGCCAGCATGGTATCCCCAGTTGGCGTTCAAGGTCAGGCACGCCTCCCAGGCCTGTCCCGGCTCCTTCGCAGGATTGATGGTCTGCTCGCTGCATTTGATGTCAAAAGGTTTTCCAAGACGGTTGTTGACAAGAATTCCAGGCTGGAGCTTCTTCACCATTTTCAGAGTCGCGTCTCCATCTATGTTTTCAGGTATGCAGCCGTCGAACCAGAGATAATCGATCTTGCCGTATCCTGTCAGGAGCTCCTTCAGTTCAGCCCTGTAATAATCTATGAAGCGTTTTTTCGAAGCCGCGTCCTTCCAGTCCTTCTCGCCCGGCCAGTCGCGGAAGAACGGCCCCGGATAATCCGAATGCGTCCATGATGCCGGCGAATAATAGAGCCCGACCTTGAGCCCTGCCTTCCGGACAGCCTTGACGTAAGGGGCGACAAGATCACGCTTCGGACCCAGCTTCGCCGCGTTCCATGGATTCACCTTCGAATCCCAGAGCGCAAACCCGTCATGGTGCCGGGTCGTCAGCACCATGTATCCCATGCCGCTGTCCTTTGCG
>CAZDNQ010000527.1:0-3793 GCA_964506605.1 uncultured Victivallis sp.
ATTCTATTCATCCTATCCTCTTTCAGCCTACCATTTCGACCGCAATTTCCTGTATGCCGACATGCATGGCGAATATATACATGCGGTTACGAGGGAGGGAATTCCCTGATTCAGTCTCCGGCATGGAATAGTAGATAAAGGTTGAACATGGTATATTTCTGCCATAATATTTAATTTTACAAAATAAAAAACCAGGATGAAAAATGAAAATCTGCAAGGCGATGATAACTGGACAGAAGAAGGTTGAAATACAGGATGCTGAAATAGACGGGAACCTCGGACCGGATGAGCTTCTCGTCAAGACAGAATGTTCGTTCATAAGCGCAGGGACTGAGCTCTCCATCTATACCGCCAAGGAGGAGGCCGTCTTCCAGAAGGGCGCCTGGTGCGCATATCCATGGAACCCAGGCTACGCCAACGTCGGAACAGTTGAAGCCGTCGGTAAATCTGTCACTAGGACGAAGGCAGGGGGGCGTGTTTTCACTTTCGGCCCCCACTCGTCGCATTTCAAATATTCCCAGGAAGCTCTGGTCATGCCGGTGCCCGAGGGGATTGATTCAGGTATCGCCGCAGCTTCGAGGATGGCTGGTGTCGCCACTGCGGCAATGGCAATGGCCGACCGCTCGCTCCACCGTCCTACGGTCGCCGTGTTCGGCCTCGGAATGGTCGGCAATCTAGCCGCACAGTCATTCAGGATCTTGGGCGCGAACGTTGTCGGTATTGATCCGATTCAGGCCAGGAGGAAGCTTGCTGAAGCCTGCGGGATCCGCAGCACGCTCGCCGGGGGCGAGCAGAAGATGCTTGAAGAAGGATTGACAAAGCTGACTGGCAGTTCGAAAATAGATATCTGCATCGACGCTGTCGGGCACACGCCAGTTCTCCTGCAGGCGCTTTCTGTGACAGCAAATGTCGGACAGCTGATCCTGCTGGGCACTCCGCGCGCTCCTGTCAGCGGCAACATGACTTCGGCGTTCAACGAGATCCATCTGCGCAACATCACTGTCCGAGGCGCGCTCGAGTGGTGCCTGCCTGTCTATCCTCCGGTCGGCATGTTCGGCTACAGGACGCTTCCGCTCCTTTCTCTCTTTGACAAGCAGAAGATGATCTTCGAATGGATAAGGGATGGACAGCTCATGATCGAGCCGATGGTGTCGCACCGCATGCCATCGTCGAAGATAGGCGACGCCTATGAAGGGCTTCTCGGAAATCCCGACAAGTTCACCGGCGTCGTGCTGGAGTGGTGAAAGACAGCCAGGTACTTCCTTCAGGATGTACCATTCTTGAATTAATGGGACAGCCTTCCTTCGACCATGCTCAGGACAAGCAAGGCCGTCCCTACTTCTTCGCAAAGACCTCGACTTCGGTTGTGAACGCGAAGTTCTTGGAATAGTTCACGTCCTCGGGATAGTTATCGACATATGTGAGCCTGACGTATCTCGCGTTTACGGGATTGAAACTGAAGATTTTACGTTCCTCCTTGCGCAGCGAAAATTCGTATGAGCCGACTTCCGTGAACGTCTTGTTGTCGGCGCTCACCGCGGCCTTCACGGTCTTTGTAGAACCGAATCCCGGAACTCCTATCGTAATCGTGTTCAGCATTGCAGGCTTCTCAAGATCGATTGTAACTGTCTTCGGGAAATTAGCGCCGTCGCCGGTTGCGAAGCATGTCGTGCCGGTTGCCTCCCATGAACCGTCGGTCAGGCCGCCGATGCCCCAGTTGTACTTGTTCGGATCAGAGCATTCGTACTTGCAGCCCTGGGCCAGGTTGCCGCCTTCAGGCTTTGGAATGATGCTGATGCTGACCTCGGGAGCCTTTGACACCGCGGCCCATATGGCGTTGTGGTAGGCCTCATCGGCATCCATCAGGGCTTTGACAATCTTCTCCTGGTATTCCTTGTCCTGGATATTCAGGCGTATGTTGCGCCAGGCGTTGAAGTAGTTGCTTTCCTTGGCAGCGATCAGGTCGTGCAGGATCTTTGCGTTAGGCGTGATTATCGGTACTCCCACCCCTGCCGCCAATGCCTCGGACTGGACGCCTCTCACTGCAATTTTCCCATCGACATTCACGTCGTAATTTCCAGCAGGAAGGCCTTTGACAGCCAGTTTCGGGGTGGCGAAGTCAAGCATGCCGCAGTCGCGTGCGACATTCATCGATGCCGGATCGATCCAGAAGGGGAAATTCCTGAGTTTCACCTTGAATGAGACCGAGTTGTCAACCTTGCTGGTGATCTGTATGCCTTCCGCCGGGCTGCCCTTGAGATCAACAGTTCCTATTGGCGGCATCGGTTCGGCGAAGGCGGTGAGCATCTGGCGGGCCATCATGAGATGCCCCTTGGTGTCAGGATGGACGGAGTCGGGGATCATTGTGAAATCCGCCTGTTTCGCCTTCTGTTCAGCCTGGAACGCGACCATGGGATGATGGACGTCTACAAAGTCGCACTTGTACTTCTCGGCAAGCTCCTTGCATGCGTTGCCTAGGGCTTCGAGGTTCTTGTTGTAGTCGCATGCCGCAAACTCCTTCTTCCTGTCATAGTCCACGCATCCGGGGGTGAAGACCACGACGCGGACATTCTTAGCCTGCAGGGCCTGTATTATCTTCTCCATATTGTCCTTGTAGGTCTTGAGGATGTTGTCGTTCAGGGTCGTGTAGCTTCCATCGTTCATCCCAAAGAAGAGCGTGACGACCGTAGGATTGAGCGAGAGTACATCGCGTTCGAGGCGGTTGAGGGCTCCGGGTGCGCGGTCGCCGCTCCATCCGGCGTTGTAGAACCTGATCTTCATGTTCGGATACCTGCAGTCGACATACTGCTGCATGTATAGCGAATAATACTTCTGTTCTGTTATGCTGTCTCCATATATGACCACGCGGTCTCCGTCCTTCAGCGGAGACGCCGCCCGAACTGTTATAGAAATGAGCGAGGCGATGAAAAGTAAAACGGCCAGCAGCAGGGCTCCGCCCATGGATGAATACTTGTTGATGGACATTGCGGTGTTTGCTTTGAAAAGGACAGTCATACGCTCCTCCTTATATATACTGAGTAATTTTTTAATTGAAATTGGACTGGCTGAATTGTAATGATATTGTATGTAACATAAAAATCAATAACAAAATGGAAGTAATTTTAAAATTCCGGAATCTCAAATGAAAAATAAAACAAAGATGAAAGTACCAGGTCCTGGTCAAATCTCCCTCTACTGCCAGCAGTGCGGCGCAGAAATGCAGCCGTTTGGAGCGGATGCGTTCAAGCCTGCCAGGAGAGGGCGCAGCGACGACAGGTTCCAGGAGATAGCGGCTGAACTGAAGGAGCTGATTGTCAGCGGAAAGTGGAAGCCGGGCATGCGCATCCCAACGCGCCGCCAGCTGTGTTCGGACTTCGGGGCAAGCCCGATCACCATCCAGAACATCATCGACCAGTTTGAATCAGACGGATTCCTGAAGTCGGACGGGCGCAACGGGACAAAAATCGTCGGCACGCCTCCGCATATGGTAAATATAGCCCTTGTCTTTCCGGAAAATGTCGATTACAACCGTCTCTGGAAGGCATTGTCGACAGTAGCGAGGAAAAGGCGCGGCGACGGGATCAACATAATCCAGCGTACAAACATCAAGTTCAATGGATGGACGGACAGCCCGGACCAGGTCGCGCTCATCAATGACATCAGAAGGCGGAAGTTGATGGGGATATTCTTCACTTCGCCTCCTTTCCTTGTAGACAAGACGCCAATTTATACGGAACAGGGAATCGCCCGTTGCTCCTTCATGGATCCCAGGGGGCAATATCCGGATGTGTCA
>CAZDNQ010000528.1:0-3788 GCA_964506605.1 uncultured Victivallis sp.
GGTCGTTACAATTGCCACATATGGGCCAACAGGCACTGACGCGAAAGTCCCGCTCACCGACTTGAATGTCTTCAGGGCCCCCGTTGCTGCCATGTTGGCCGTAAAGCTGCCGTTTGATGGATCAGTATAGGTAAAGACAAAACCGCTGTTTGTCACTGTGAATGTCGGGTCCGCCGCCGCCAGGGCGTCAATGGATTTTCCACCCTGAAGCATCGGGCTGGCAAAAAGCAGACAGGCAAACACCGCAAAGATGCTCGTCATTATTTTTGTATTTGCATTCATGTTAACACCTCATTCTTTTTCCCCCAATTCAATATCAACCCTCAGTGCCTCTTTGTCAAGTAAAATATGAAAAATATATATGGATAAATATAATAGTGCCAAGGAGTTAATCATTGTCATGGACAGGCCAAATCACGGTGAGGCCGGCTATCTTGTGGAGGTCCTGCTTTTAATGCGGGAAATTTAGGTTATCTTGAATGTTCTATCGCTTTCAACAATAAATAACGCGATTGCGAAGTTCGCAGAACAGTGACGGAGTCGTATATGATCAAGTTTGTTCAGGACAGGGATATCTACATGCAGGTGATACGCGACCTGGTGCCAACCACAAGACGCCAGTTGTGCATAGCCACGGCCGACATCAAGGACATGTATGTCGAGGGAGGAGCCGGGGAAAGGATTCCTTTTCTGCAGCTTCTGGCGTCGCTCATCGGACGCGGGGTTGATGTCCAACTGATACATGCGAAGGAGCCGGGTCCGATATTCCGCAAGGATTTCGACCGCTTTCCCGCCCTCTTCAAAGGTCTGAAGCGTGTGCTGTGCCCGAGAGTTCATTTCAAATGCATTATAATCGACGGGAAGACTGCCTATTTCGGGAGCGCCAACCTGACAGGTGCCGGCATGGGGGCGAAAGGCAGCACCAAGCACAATTTCGAGAACGGCGTCATCACGGACGATCCTGAACTCGTCGCAGCCCAGAAAGCCCAGTTCGACCAGGTCTGGCGCGGCGCCCACTGTCCCAAATGCGGCCGCCGCCAATTCTGCCCCGACTGCCCGGTCGCAAGCCGCGACATGAAAAAGTTATAAGAAATGTCAAGGGCAACGATTTGTTTTGTTATTTGCGGATGTGTGATCCCGAATTTTTAGTTCAACATACCAAGGCTTATATTAATGAAGGGACGACCAGTGAAAATAAAAAAATATGTAATTGTTTTATCTTGGATTATTTTAATTACCGGTGTTGTCCTGACCTCCGGATGCAGGAAAGGTCTCCACAGGAATTCTCTTGAAAAATGGGAAAATGTGAGATTTCCAACCATGGGGATTGAAATGGAGGTTCCTGTTGACAGGGAATTGCAAGAAATTTCTGATAATGAGGCATATAGGAAAAACGCCGAATGTGTTTCCATGTTCTTTGAAATGCACCCAGTGTATACAGGCACTTTATCTGATACTCCTCATTTAATTAACTGCACCGTTTCTGTTCTTAATAAAAATAACTACAGCCAATATTTAAGCAATAAACATCTTCTGAGTAATGTAGGGATATTCGATGATAAAACATTCAATTCTGAAATAACCGAATATTCTTTTCCAAGCACAAGGTCTATAAATTTCAGGAAGGATGTTAAAAGCAAAAGCGGAAACGTAGCCTTATGTTCTATAACATATAGGGACAAGAATTCAGAGAATCAGCAATACAAAGAGCAGGACATCGAAGCCATCAAGCGGATGCTGAACTCCATAAAGTTAATAGGCGATGATACTGCCAAGGCTGATGTCAAGAATGAAGCCAAGCCTGAAGCAGGCAAGAAAGACACCCCGGCGAAGTAATGCTACGCAGCCTGAAGGCCCTCGACGTGACCCTCACGCCCAAGGAACTCGCCTGGCTAAACCTGGAAAAATAACAGGATTGGGCGCCGGCGTCCCGCAGGCAATTAAGAATGTAACACAGGCATCTTGCCTGTGCCAGATTGGAATTCACAAAGTTCAGTGATTTCATCTTTTCATATGGAGTGCGGAAGCACAGCTTCCACTTTTATTAGGTACGCGAAGCTTAGCTGCTCTACATCCGCGAAATGAATTTCGCGCAACAAAGCGGTGAATCATCACCGCACTCCAGGGTCAGGCAGGAACGCCTGACGTAAACAAAATTGACTTTTAACCATTTCCATGCAGCCAACGTAGCTGCCTCGCCATAGTTGATGGGTGAGCTTTATATCTAGATGGTTATGGAAATATGAAGAGCCGCATTGATGTGACTGGCATATCAATATTCTATGGCTTAAATTTAAAATAAGATTTCGAGTCATACAAGGGACGGTAGTGATATTATTTCCTGGAAATGGCTTGCTTGGCTTAACATCTCAATATGTTGAGATAAATTACTCAAAGCATTGAGATAATTGAAAAATGAGGATGGGACAACAAGTATGTCAATCATAAGAAAAGAAGCAAAGGACACGTTGACTGCGGTCGAGATGGACCGCGGGGACGTGCTGGAGTTCACTCTCAAATCCGGAAGCGTCGTACGGATGGAGCTTGTCAGCACTAAGGCTGAGATATTCAGGACAACTCTTAAGCAGATCAAGGTCGAGGAGCATCTTGCCAGGACGGACTACCGGTTCAAATGCAAGCTGAAGATCAACGGCAGGGAAGTCGAACTGGAGAGGGAAGTGTCAACACAGAAAAGTTTCTACGAGCCATGGAACATTGGCGGGCTCCAGATCTGGTTCGATGCGGTAGATGACATCTTTGAATTCCTCACCGACACGCATGGCGGATGCCGTCCGGGCAGGCATGCGAGATTCGCAATCCAGGATGCGACAATGCGGATATGTCCGGTGAAGCTGCATCCGTGGTGCCCGCTGCCGGAAGGCGGTTTAAAGATTGAGAACTGCTATACTGGCGAGGACTGCTGGATGGGCGCGTATTTCGGAGCCTCTGCGCACGGCGGTCTCGATATCAATCATCCGCGCGGAACGCCGTTGTGGGCGCCGATCGACATCCACGACCACTTTTATTTCAACAGCCTCGAGATGGGGCACAACAACAACCGCTGGCGCGGGATCCACCACTGGGAGAACGGAGCCGAATGGATACTGCAGGCGCACCACATGACTTCCCTGACCGTGCCCGAGCACCGTCCGTTGAAGAAGGGCGAGCAGTTCGCGAACGGCGCAGGCGTGCTTTCTGGGGAGGCAGACCACAGCCATTTCGTGTTCAAGATCCATGACGAGGGTGAGACGGTGCTTCTCGATCCGTGGATACTGTTCCGCCAGATGTATCTGGATAGAAATTAAGAGAACCACAGAAAAGAATTAACCACGAAACACACGATTGACACGAAAAAGGTGTTGAAGAAAATATATTTCATTGATGGATTATTTCTCTGTACCTCTGTGTTTGAATCATTTCAGGCTTTTTTCTTCAAATTCATCCTGAACTGCCTCGGGGAGACGCCGCAGTGCTTCCTGAACTCCGCCGAGAAGTACAGCTGGTTCGAATATCCGAGCTGCTGTGAGATCTCCTTGATGGAGAGGAACGGGATGGCGAGCAGCTCCTTTGCGGCCTCCATCTTCTGAAGGATGTAGTAGTTTATCGGGCTCATCCCGAGATGCTTCTTGAAGAGGCGGTGGAGCGTCACCGATGACATCCCGGTGCTTTCGCAGATCTCGGAGACAGACAGCTTCTCGTTCATCTTGCGGTTGAGGATCTCCAGCGCCTGCTGGAGTTTCTGGGGATATGAAGTCTTGTTGATTTCAGAGGCGAGTTCCATGAGGACA
>CAZDNQ010000529.1:0-3781 GCA_964506605.1 uncultured Victivallis sp.
TCGAACTGCCTTGAGCCGGGATAGGAATAATATTTACATGAACATGTTTATGAGCAAATCAATGGTGTTAATGCTAATCCTGTCCATTTTCGCATTGACTGTTTTTTCCTGGTCCATGGAAGAAATGACGAAATACCGTCTAAAAGGGATTGACAGCCTTGAGGCTGAAAAGGCAGTTTCCACTACAAAGAACGTTTATGAGACGGTTTTCCTAGAGAAGAACAGCGAATTGAAAGCACTGATGATTTCAATGGATGAGGAAGGAGTCCAGGACTACAAGCGGATGATGGAAGATGTCAGGCTACCTGATTTCGGCAGCGCTACAGTCTCAAGTCCAAGCTTCAACCCCGATCTCTATTACGTCTCCGTACCGGAAAGCAATGCTTGTGTATGCCAGTTCACCTTGCGCAAAGTCGACGGGAAGCTATTGCTTGAGAGTATTTGCCGGAAAAACAAATAAATGGAATGGAATAATGATGAAACCTGAACTTTGCAGCCTTTTCCTCGGTCTGGGCTTCTCCACCGGGATATTCGCCTTCAAGTCGGCGGTCGGGCAATATTACTATCTGACGTTACAGAAGAAACATTCCTCAAAGCTTGCTTTCCTCTCATTGTCGTTAATGGGTTACAGTTCACTTTTTCTCCTGTCATTTTACCTGATCATCAATTTTGAGGTTTTCAAATGCACCGAATATTTCCAGAATTTTCTGCGATCCGGAATGAGCATCCATATTCTTGTGGCTTTCGGGTTGCTGGCATGGGGGATATATCTAATAAGGGTAAACCGTAGCGCGGCCTGCCAGATTGAAAGAAAATCACGGGCCTGGATGCTGCTTGCGATACCGTGCCCAGTATGTGCATCAGCCATATTTCTTGTCTGTGCCTTCATGATGTCGCTTTTTCCTGATATGAAATTGACGACGACGCTTTTCACGCTTTCCTTTTTTATTGCGATCAACTTGTCGGTTACTGCCGCGCTGCTTTTTTACGAGCATAAATTCTCGCTAAGTCCTGAACACATCACCGGAAGGATGATGGTTTTTGTCGCACTGTATTTTTTCATCATTATACTGCTGCTGCCGAATTTTCAGAACATCGAAAGAATTTACCGTATATCCCTGGGAAACGGCAAAGCCGTCTCCGGCGATCCACGACTGATATGGATTATCACAGCTGTTGCTGGAATTTTTGTAGCAGGATTCTTGTTTGAACTATTTAGTAAAAGGAAAAAAGCACATGGATGTGTTCGCGCTAATTAAGTCCTTCATTTATCTGATTTCATCTTGTCTTCTTTATCCGGATCTGCTGCTGCTGGCGGCATTGACGGTATGGATGATTTTCTATGGAGGGAGGTTCTGCGCCGAATGGTTGGACAGGAAGAAGCTCCGGAGCTTCAGACCGGAAGACCTCCATGAGATATTGGGAAAAGACGAATTCAGGTTATTCTTTTCCGGCGAGGTCGACAAATATGTATCGACCTTGAAGGTGATGCTGGCGAAAGACGGTAAAAAAGAAGAGGCCGACATACTTTATTTAATGGGCAAGGAACTGGCTTCATTGCATGCGTCACTTGACCTTCTGAAGATCCTGATCAGGATTGGCCCGGCGCTCGGGCTGATCGGCACCCTGATTCCAATGGGAACCGGACTGGCCGGACTCGGGCAGGGCGATATTTCCAGTCTCAACTCTGATCTGGTGATTGCTTTTACGACAACGGTTGTCGGGCTTTCCCTAGGACTCTTCTCGTATTTCCTCTACATGGTGAAAAGAAGGTGGACCGACGAGGATGCCCGCAACATCGAATATCTAACGGAGGTTTTGACAAAATGAAGTACATGAAAGGCAAAAACCTCTTTGAAAAAGAAGACTATTCGGACGATGATCCCATGACTGGGATAGTAAATCTTTTCGATGTGTCATTGGTTTTCATTGTCACGCTTCTCCTGACCCTGTTTTCAGTCTTCAACGTCGGCGAACTTCTGAATGAGAAATCCAATGTAACAATCATGAAGAAAAACGATGACGGACAACTCGAAGTCATAACTAAAAAAGGGAAGTCCATCAAGGCCGTCAAAATGAGCAAGGAGCAGGCGGAGGGCAAAGGCCAGAGGCTCGGAACCGCCTATAAGCTGGAAGACGGGTCCATGATTTATGTTCCTGAATGATTCGGCACGTCTTCTTTTTCAATCAATACTTAAGGCAACCACCATGAAAACCATAAAATGCGCGATAGCCCTGATAATTATTGCTATTTCAGGAATTTTCGAGGCCGAAGCAGGTACGAAAATCCTTTTCCTGTGTTCAGACAACGATTCGAATTTAATGAACAAGGCGATCGGTGGCATGAACCTGCCCGCCGGCATTCAGCTTGAATATCTCCTCCAGAATTCAGGCAAAACCATAGATGTGCCGGCAAAGATAAAGGATGCCGACATTTTAATCGTCAACTGCCTGATAGAGGAATTCAGGGAATATATATATTCGCAGGTGGATTTTACCAGGACAAAAGTCTATGTCCTATCCGCAGTCCGGCTGAAGGGCAAATATCCTGTGATTGATTCTGCGGAAGTCGCAAAATACCGTCTGTGCCGCAATTCCGAGAATTTCCGGAATATGATTTATTACATAGTCAACAAGGAGTGTGACAGTTCGGTTAAATATGAAAAGCCTTTGAAGCTGCCCGATGTCGGAATATGCCATACTGCAACCGAGGAGGTATTTCCAGATCATGAATCATTCCTCAAATGGTATAAGGCTTCCGGCAAATACCGTCCGGAGGAACCGCTGGTAGCGGTCACAATCTATGCCGCGACATTCACGGAAGACGAGATGCAGTCGCTTCGTCATCTGGTGAATGCTCTGGAACTGGCGAATCTTAATGTATTTATTGCCTTCGGCGACGAACCGGAGCTGATCAAGAAAGTCATGCTTGACGATAAGGGCATGGCCATGGTGGACGTAATTCTAGGGCTCTCCTTCAAGTTCAAGTCTGGTCTTAGGAAAGAGCTGATCGAGGCATTGGAAAAACTTGGTGTTCCTGTCATAAACGGCCTGAAACTTTCCCGCCAATACACTCATGAATGGCAGGAATCAGCGAAAGGGATGAATGATTTTTCTGTTTCATTTACACTGATCGCACCTGAAATGTCCGGACTGATTGAGCCTTCACTGTTGTTTGGCAAGAGCAAGAAGCTCGATCCTGATACGAACAGGGAATATTATGTCAGCGAGCCTTTTGAAGAGAACATACGCAACATTGCCGCGAGAATCCGGAAATGGGCGATGCTCAGGAGAAAGAGCAACTCCGACAAGAGGATCGCGATCATCATCTATAACCACGAAGGGGGCAAGCAGGGGATCGGGGCGAGTTATATGAATGTCCCGCGAAGCCTTTCGTCAATAATTTCGGCGATGGGCGGAGCCGGATACAATACCGGTGGTCTTGGCGGCGCAGACGAGAAGACAATTACAGGCATGATATTGCAAAATGCACGGAATGTCGGAAGCTGGGCACCAGGCGAACTTGACAGTCTGCTCGCTTCGAAACAAGTGGTTCGCTTGCCGATAAAGCTTTACAAGAAATGGTTTGATGAACTGCCTGGACATTTCAAGGAGAATGTAATAAGGCAGTGGGGCAAGGTTGAAGATTCGAAGATAATGGTGAAGGATGGGTATCTGATTATTCCCGTCCTCTCCGGTGGCAATGTCGTCATAATGCCGGAACCCATGCGCGGCTGGCTTGACGACCCCTACAAGATATATCATTCGACTGAACTTTATC
>CAZDNQ010000530.1:0-3781 GCA_964506605.1 uncultured Victivallis sp.
AGATGCCATGGTATTCGACATATCCAACGCATGCCTCGGGATATTGACCGGCATGATCACTGCGGCGAACATGATCGAGCTCGGGCAGATCAGGGCCGCATTGCTGGTGGCCGGCGAGAACTGCCGTCCGCTTCTCGAAAGCACAATCAAGGTGATGCTCGATGACAAGTCGCTGACACGGCAGTCCATAAAGAAATATTTTTCATCGCTTACGATAGGGTCCGGCTCTGTGGCGGTTGTACTTGCCGACAGGAAGATCAGCCGTACGGGGCACAGGTTCCTCGGAGGCTATTCTCTTGCGGTCACCTCGCACAACAAGCTCTGCCGGGGGAATTCAGACAAGGGCATGAGCGACAACAATGAGACCTTGATGAGCACGGACTCAGAGGAGCTGATGCTGAAAGGCGTGGAGGTCGCGGCCTCGACATGGAAGCTCTTCAAGAAGGAGCTGGACTGGACTGACGGCACGCCGGACTGCTTCTGCACGCACCAGGTAGGTTCCGCGCACAGGAAGCTCATGTATGAGACGCTGGGAATCGACATGGCGAAGGATTTCCCGACGCTCCCCTTCCTCGGAAATGTCGGTTCCGTATCATGCCCGATAACGGCTGCGATGGCGGTGGAGAACGGCAGGATACTTTCCGGTCAGAAGCTGGCGCTGCTCGGAATAGGAAGCGGGATAAACTGCACGATGCTGGGCGTAGAATGGTGACTTGCAAATAAGCGGCCAAGTGGCAAAGTTGCATAGTGTCCAAGCAATTACGCCCAAGGATTACCGGCTTGGTCACTTGGCAGCTTGGACACTATATCGCTTATAATAAATCAAGGATGGTATTCAAGATGGACATATCTGAAATAAGGGAACTGTACCCATTCAAGAGCAATTTCTTCAAGATAAAGGGATTCAACTACCATTACCTTGACGAGGGTCGCGGCGAACCGCTCGTGATGGTCCACGGGAATCCGTCGTGGTCTTTCCTGTTCAGACGACTTATCCCTGAGCTGAGCAGGACAAACCGCGTGATAGTGCCGGACCATCTCGGATGCGGGCTGTCGGACAAGCCCCAGAATTTCCAGTACAGGCTTGAGACGCACATCGACAACCTGGAGGAGTTCCTGCTCTCCATGAACCTTGACAACATAAATCTGCTGGTCCATGACTGGGGCGGCCCGATCGGACTTGGCTTCGCCGTCAGGTATCCGGAGAAAATCAAAAGGATCATCATTACCAACACCGCCGCATTCACCTCGACCACCATACCGTTCAGGATATCGGTGTGCCGTACTCCCTGGCTCGGAGAGAAACTCGTCAGGAACATGAACCTGTTCTGCAGGGCCGCCCTTCGCATGACGACAGTGAAGAAGATGCCTCCCGATGTCAAAAAGGGCTTCATCCTTCCATATGATTCATATGAGAACAGGATAGCCGTCTATAATTTCGTGAAGGACATTCCGATGGTCCCCGAAGCGCCCTCATACGAGGTGCTCGTCGGGATTGAACACGGGCTCTGGATGTTCCGCGAGCATCCTGTGGCGATCGCGTGGGGCATGAAGGACTGGTGCTTCAACGAGTCCTTTCTGAAGAAATGGAAAAGCGTTTTTCCGCAGGCGTCGGTCCTGCCGTTGTACGAGGCCGGCCACTATCTCTATGAGGACGAACCTCAGAAGATCACCGAATTCGCGAAGTCTTTCCTGGCGAAATAACAGAAACCTCCAAATCCAAACATTAGACATATTATGGAAAAACCAGGAAAGAAGACGAACAGGAACGCAAAGGCCAAGGCACTGATGCTCGGACTCGGTCTTGACAACAAGGATGGTCACACCAGGGTCACCAAAGGCGATAACTTCTATCTCATGGGCGGATCAGAGGAGACCCATGATCGCATGGCCGAGACAGCCATAAAGGTTAACGAGAAGCTCAAGTCCAAGGGCAAGCATCTTGAAGAAGTATCCCATGACGAATTCACCGAAATCCTGCACGAGGCCTCCAAGTGAAGCCGCACCTCCGCATCGCAGCACTGCTTGCCGAATTTGAATCCAGGCTTAAGTCCGCGCGCACATCGGATCCGCGCCTTGAGGCCGAACTTATTGTGTCGGAGGCGACAGGAATCCCGCGGCTGGAACTCCTGCTGGACAGGACGAGGAAACTCAAGCCGTCACAGATGGGAAAAGCAAGAGCCTTCCTTTCGCGGCGCATCAGGCATGAGCCGCTGCAGTACATCTTCGGAATGGCATATTTCAGGAATCTCGTCATGGTGGTCGGCCCCGGAGTCCTTGTCCCAAGACCGGAGACTGAGACGCTCGTCGAACTGGCGATGAAGCTGGCACCGGAAAACTCCAAAGTCCTGGACATTGCAACAGGCAGCGGGGCAATCGCAATCTCCCTCGCGCAGGAACGCCCCGACCTGAAGGTGAACGCCACCGACATCAGCGGCAGCGCGCTGAGGATCGCACGGAAGAATAGAGTGCTGAACAAAGTCCATAAGATTCAATTCCGTAAGGCCGACCTGCTGGACGGAATTAAAAGCAAATTCAGCGTAATCACAGCAAACCTTCCGTATATAAACGCGAAGGACTACGCCGCCCTGCCCCGCGAGATCCGCAGATATGAGCCGAAGTCGGCACTCATCGCCGGAAAGGATGGACTCAAATTCATCAGGAGGTTGATCCTTTCAGCGCACAACAATCTTGAAGGCGGTGGACACCTGATTTTGGAGATAAGTCCGGAACAGGAATCAGGAATCAGATATTTTTCCGGGAACTTGAAAAAATATTCATCGATTGAGTTCAGAAAAGACCTCTGTAACAAGATCAGGTTTTGTATTCTGACAAAATAATGCAACACAGGCGGGACGCCTGTTCTACATTTTATTCAAGGAGGCAGCCAATGGGATTTTTCAAGACAGGCAAACTCGACGGCAAGTGGTGGTTCATCGCTCCGGACGGCGGCAGGCTCATATGCAAGGCGGTGTGCCACGTGAGCTTCAGGGCTGACCGCATATTCAACACCGACAAGGTCCCTTATGCTGAAAACTGCCTGAAGAAGCATGGAAGCGAAGAACGCTGGCGCGAGGCTACCATAAAGCAACTGGCCTCCCTCGGATTCAATACCCTGGGCGCCTGGTCCGATCCTGCACTGGCGCAGATTGAAATCAATGGAAGGCGGTTGGCAATTACTCCGATCCTCAATACCGCCTCATCGTTCGTGGCTGAAATGAACAAGGGGAGCAACGCCTGGCTCCACGGGATATTCCCGGACGTCTTCGATCCGCGTTTTGCGGAATTCGCACTTTCATCGATGAAGAAGATCTGCGCCCCGCATGTAAATACCGAGAATATAATAGGCTGGTTCGCAGACAACGAGCTGCGATGGGGGCCTGACTGGCGAGGACCGGAGGAGCTGCTGACCCTCTTCCTCTCAATGCCGAAAGACAGCGCCGGACGCAATGCCGCTATAGCTCTTCTGAAATGCCGGTATCCGTCGATCAGGGAATTCAATTCCGTATGGAAGACATCTTTTCCCGGCTGGGACTCGCTCAACGGCGCGGACAGGATCGAACAGCCCTTCGGCAGGGAGGCGATGTACATGCAGAACCAGGAGGTCGAGCGCAAGGCCAACGAGGCGGATCCGAAACGGGCAGCGTTTGTAGCGGACTGCGAGGCGTTTGCCGGAATTGTCGCGGAGAAATACTTCAGCGCCGTGTCGGCCGCAATAAGGGCCGCCGCCCCGAACCATCTGAACCTTGGTGCGAGATTCGCATATGTGCCGCAGCAGCTG
>CAZDNQ010000531.1:0-3770 GCA_964506605.1 uncultured Victivallis sp.
TGGTTGAGATCACAAGCTCGTCGCGGTATGCGGCGAAGTCCTTCTTGAGGATGGTCCCGAAATTCGTCTCCGCCGATCCAGCCGGCGGTCCGTAGTTGTTGGCGAGATCAAAATGTGTTATTCCAAGATCGAACGCCCTCTTCAGCATTTTCCTGCAGTTCCCGAGATCGTCGACACCGCCGAAATTGTGCCAGAGACCCAGCGATATTGCAGGAAGCTTCAGTCCGCTGCGTCCGCAACGGTTATATCTCATTCCGGAATACCGGTTTTCCGCCGGCACATATTTACTGCTCGAACTTTTTGGCATGCTGCACCTTCTCTTAAATTTTGCATAATGTAGTTCAAGTTCAGGTGATTTCATGGGGCTTCGACATTTTTGACGTTTTTGCCAAGCACGACCCCCTTTCCTGCAGTCTTGTTCCCTTCAAGCTTTATATTTTCCGCCTCATCAACATAGATTGAAGCATCCGGATCTATTCCAAAGACCTTTCCTCCCTCCATAGTCTTCATGATACGCGTATTGCCGACCGTGTTGTTCTTTACGACAGAATCCCTGATACAGGTGAGCAAGATTCCTATCCCTCCGCAATTGTCGATGGTGTTCCCCTCAATTACAAGATTGCTGTTCCCCTTGCAGGAGGATAGTACATTGTCCGGAGTCAGGGCATATACTGTGATCGCTCCGATCAGGATTGCCTTGTCATGCTTCACGCTTTTAGCTCCGGTATTCACATCGCGGATGGTATTGTTTCTTATTATTACGTTCTGTACGAAGTCCCCCTCCATCCAATAGTTCAATTCCGGGCCAAGCGCGATTCCAGTTGCCGAACATCCTTCAATCTGATTATCCTCGATTATTCCACCTGTCGACTTTATCCGGATACCCTGCGCCCGGTTATTGCGTATCACATTCTTCCTGACCGTGAAACCGTTTCCTATGCAGTCAGGGGAGCTGACAAGGTCCCCCATTTCCACCTTCACAGGTTCAGAAACCGCCAGTTCATAATATTTTGCAGATGTCGGATCTCCAAGCTTATACTGCTTCCACAGATCTTTGACTGATTCCAGGTCTTTCAGTTTTTCCACAGGGGAGAACGTTACAATCTTTACCTCCTTCTTCAGCTGATAGTCCTTCCCGTCATAGATTCTGAGGTTGTCGCCAGGCTTGCATACCATTGCATATTTCGGGGACACGATGATCTTGTCGGAGTTTCCTGCAGCAGCCACGAGCATATATGCCCCATGTATCGCTATGCCGTCGTCCCCCTGGTATTCAAGAACACAGTTTTCCACAAGCGGCCCCTTTCTTACACCCGAACTGTGGAACGCATCCGCCGCACTGCTGAGAAGACGTTCAGCTCCTCCGGCAGGCGCAGGTCCTCTTGTCACTTTGAAATTCTTATATCTGCTTCCGCCATCACCTCCGATTTCCTGCAGCCCCATACCGGGGGCGGACCATAACGTGACATTCTCAACGTTCATTTCTGCACAGTCAACGAGCCGTATCCCCATTTTTCCTGCCCTTCCCCGCAATACCAGGAGATCTCCTGCTGCTGCGCCGCATGAAGCGACCTGGTTTGAACTTTTACATGTTATTCTCAGCACGCCTTCGCGTTCCTGGGACAGTTTCGCTTCAAAGATATCCCATGATCCCCTCTTGAGTAGACGTGTATTTGCATCGAATATCAACGCCCCTCCCTCCTTGGTGAACAGTTCCGGATCTTCCAGATATCCCTTGTCGGCCTGAATCTCAATCCAACGTTCTTCCGGCTTTATTGTCAGGATCCTGCCCTGCGGATAAGGGATGGGATCCCAGTCGAGGGTCACTCCGCTGAAGGAAACACGCCTGCAATTCTCGAACAGGATTCCTCCTGACTTGGAACTTTCGAAGACAAGACTGGTATTATCGCCCTGGATTTCCAGGTCCGATGCGTTTTTAACATATAGATGATAATCATCACCGGTTTTTCCAGGCTTGAGCCTGAGCGTCCCGGAAGGCAGGACCACTTTCTTTTCTTTTTCTGAGATTGCATCATCAATAAGTTTCTGGATTTCATTTTCCGCTAGAAGGGAAGAAGGAAGAGCTGCCGACATGATGGAAAATCCGAGCAGGGCGATCAAATATCTTCTCATGTCAATCTCCTTTTCTATGTTCATGATATTGCACTAAGATAATTTACATATAGCATTTTTGCAATATATTTATTTATATTTGCTATATTTTTATTTGACAAGACCGGGATTCATGGTAAAATAATCCATGTGCAGGATGTTTTTCCCAATAATTACGGGGCAAGATCATGTCGAAGAAAAAATACATTGAAGTCGCTGAAATCATTGAAAAAAGGATTGCCGACAAGATATATTCCTCAAGCAATCTTCCCAGCGAAAGAAAGCTCTCGACACAGCTGGGAGCCAGCTATCTGACAGTAAGAAAGGCCGTACAGAGCCTGATAAACGAGGGAGCGCTCCAGAGAAACACCACGAACGGCAGGCTGTCTGCCGGTTCAACCTCATCCAAAAGGAACCGTCAGTTGAACATAGGCTTTCTGATGCCCCCGTCCATATGGGCCGCGCAGCATTCATGGCTGTACGAGGTGACGGAACTCGTGAAGGAGAAGAAGGGGGTACTCAGACCGATAACTTATTTCAATGTCTCAGATCCTGTCATCTTCGAGGCGCTGGACGGTGATTTCGACGGCCTCTTCGTCGTATTGCCGCCGGAAATACCTGGTCTGCTCATGGACCGTCTTGAGAAGAACCGCAGGAGGATAGTCGTGCTCTGGGAGGATCTTACACACCTCGGAATTCCCAGCATTGAAAACGCCCCTCCGCGCTTTGTCGGCAAGCTCCTGGATCATCTGACCTCCCTCGGACATACGAGGATAGACTGCATGAACACCCAGAAGGTGAGTTCCGTGATGAGGGAGCGCATCGAACATTGGAACCTGGGAATAGAGAAGAGGAAGCTCTACGGGCGTCTTCACTATTGCCTTCCCCGCCCATTTGTCCCAGGGCTTGAACCTGTCAGGGATTTCGTAGCTTCGCTGATAGACGACGGCAGCCTCAACAAGACAAGCGCCCTTTTCTGCGTCACGACATCCCAGGCATGGGCGGCGATACGCGCCTGCCAGGACAGAGGCCTGAAGGTGGGACGAGACATCTCCATATGCGGCTTTGGGGAAATGGACATAGCGAGGATGCTGATGCCGACTGTGACGGCGGTGCAGCCGGCCGACAGGCGTCCGTTCCTTTCGATGGGGCTTGAATGGATCGAGACCCAGGGGAAGAACTGGTCGCGCCCTCTGCGCCTCGAACCGGAAGACGTAGAGCTCTTCATCGGAGAATCTACAGGTCCGGCGCCTAAACCCGGCAAAGCTTCAAAGGGAAGGAACTGACTTTTCTATTTTATCATCATGGGATTGAACCTATATAAGGGATATTTAAATGAACATAAAACCTGTTGTTTCCGGAATTGCTGTCTTTCTTATCGCCGTTTCACCGGTCTTCGCGAAGCAGAATGTCATATATGTGAACAACGCTGACGGCAGCGACTCATTTGACGGAAGCGCTCCTGCACCTGTCGCAGGAGGAAAGGAAGGTCCGGTGGCGAGCATCAAGAAGGCCTTTTCCATTGCAACCACCTCCTGCAGGATTGAGGTCGCAAATACCGGCAAGGACTACCAGGGGGATAATTTCCTCTCCAGGATCGGCGGCACCAGGGAGGAGCCCATGGTAGTCGAAGGGAACGGGGCGACGATCTCCGGGCT
>CAZDNQ010000532.1:0-3770 GCA_964506605.1 uncultured Victivallis sp.
GTCTTTGGCCCAATGGCTTTCTTCGCCGGTTCCACGGGAGTCATCTACCGCCAGTTCTCCGTGACCATCATCGCCTCCATGCTCCTTTCGGTGATGGTGGCCTTGATACTGACACCGGTGCTTTGCGCCACCATGCTCAAGCCGGTGCCCAAGGGGCATGAGGCGGCTGAAACGGGGATATGGTTCCTGCGTCCCTTCTTCCGCTGGTTTGACCGCATCTTTTCCCGGATCCGGGACCTTTATGTGAGACTGGTAGGACACTCCCTGTCCCGGAAATTCCGGTACGTGGTGGCTTTCCTTCTGATAGTTGCGGGCATGGGATTCCTGTTTTTACGGATGCCCACCTCCTATCTGCCGGACGAAGATCAGGGAATCCTGCTTGTCCAGGCCATGCTCCCGGCGAACTCGACCCTGGATCAGACCAAGAAGGTCATGGATAAGGTAAGGGATCATTTTCTGCTGGAAGAAAAAGATGCAGTCGAATCCTGTATGACGATTGCCGGAACCAGCTTCTCCGGCAGGGGGCAGAATGTGGGGCTGGCCTTTGTCAGGCTCAAGGAGTGGAAAGTCCGCGAACGGCAGGATCTGAAGGTCTGGGCTGTGGCGGGCAGGGCCATGAAAGCGTTTTCACAGATCCGCAACGCCATGGTGTTTGCCTTTCCACCTCCGGCCGTCATCGAACTGGGCCAGGGCACGGGGTTTGATTTTCAGCTGCTGGACCGTGGTGGGCTGGGGCATGCCGAGTTGATGAACGCCCGCAACCAGATGCTTGGCATGGCCGCAAAGGATCCGAGACTGGTCCGGGTCCGTCCCAACGGACTGGAGGATGTGCCTGAATACCGGATTGACGTGGATTGGGGAAAGGCCGGAGCCCTGGGGGTTCCGATCTCGGCGATCCACAACACCATCGCGGCCGCGTTCGGCAGCACCTATGTCAACGATTTTATCCAGGGCGGAAGAGTCAAGAGGGTGTATGCCCAAGCCGACGCCCCTTACCGCATGCTGCCCGGGGATCTGGAAAAGCTCTATGTGCGCAATGACGGGGGCAAGATGGTTCCTTTCGCCTCCTTCGCGTCCGGACACTGGACTTCGGGCTCTCCGAAGCTGGAGCGCTTCAACGGTTTTCCGTCCATAAACATCTGGGGCGAACCGGCGCAGGGAAGGAGTTCCGGCGAAGCCATGCAGGCCATGGAAGAAATAACATCGAAGCTGTCCCAGGGAATCGGTTTTGACTGGACAGGGCTTTCCTACCAGGAACGGCAGGCTGGTTCACAGGCGGCTCCCCTCTACGCTTTTTCAATCCTGGCGATCTTCCTCTGCCTGGCGGCCCTGTATGAGAGCTGGCCGATCCCCATCTCGATCCTTCTGACACTTCCCCTCGGAGCCATCGGTGGCGTGATCGCCACATCTATGCGGGGATTCCCAAATGATGTCTATTTCCAGATTGGGCTCCTGACCACCTTGGGGCTGACCACTAAAAACGCAATCTTGATCGTCCAGTTCGCCAAGGACCGGGTGGAGGAGGGCATGGGGTTGACCGAAGCGACACTGGAAGGTGCGAAACTGCGGTTGAGGCCCATCGTCATGACCTCTCTGGCCTTTGGCTTTGGAGTTATGCCGCTGGCGTTTGCGAGCGGGGCGGGAGCCGGTGCGCAAAAGGCCATCGGCACTGGTGTGCTGGGAGGGATGATATCCGCCACAGTCCTGGTAGTTGTTTTCGCCCCTCTCTTCTATGTGGTGATCGAAAAGACCTTTGGCAAGCGCAAGCGCCATCAGGATACCACGATTCCTGAGATTACCCGATCTGGAGATCAATGATAATGGTCTGGTTGCCAGGATGCATGTAATAAGAAATAATGAGTTATGAGCCAATTAAATAAACAGAAAGACGATTATGGGAAAAACAATTAAATGCATCCTGCAGATGGAATACCCCGAGCAACTCTGGGTTAACGGTATGCCCCGCAGGCATGCAATTCTTCTGGCAAACAGGGACAGGCTGCGCCCGATCCTCATGACAACTGCGGGAATCGTCGCCGGCGGTCAGGCACAGTCTCTCCTGCTGACACCGATGGCGATTCCCGTTTTCTATACATTTTTCGACGACAAGATCCCCTGGATTCGGAATCTTTGCACAAGTGCTCCAAACGGACAAAAACAGATGATGGTTCATGGAGGAGATATCTAATAAAACATATGGCAATAAGCAAAAACATGGTTTCAACATATCTGGAGTATTCGTTTTTCCTGATGGCAATGGGCATCGTAAGCGTCCTTCCGTCACGGCTTTGCTTCAAAGCCGCCGGTCTTGCAGGGCGGATGTTCTTCTTTGTTGACGTGCGGCACAGGAAGAGAGCCATACAGCATATCCTGCATGCCGGGATAACAAGGGAAAAGGACGAGGCGACAGCCCTTGCCCGTAGGAATTTCATTCATTTTGCCAAGGTAGGAGTCGAGATCTTCAAATGCAGCCCTCCTACCAGCAGAGAAAATATTCCCGGGATGCTGTCGATAACTGGTTCGTCAATATCCAGGGAGCGTTTTTTTTCAACCTCAGGCAAGTCGGAGCAGGCCATAATCATCTGCGCGCATTTTGGGAACTGGGAAATTGCCGGACAGCTGATTGCGATGAGTTCGGGCCTTCCATTGCTAAGCGTGTTCAGGCCTTTTGATAATCCTATGATAGGTGATTATATAAACAGCCGCCGGGGAGGGAATAATCATGAGACTGCGGAGAAGAAGGGAGCCCTCAGGAAGATTATCTCTGCCATGGAGAAAGGTTGGTCTGTCGCATTTGTAGCCGACCAGCATGCCAGTAAAAAAGAAGGGGTGACGGTGAATTATTTTGGCCACCCGGCCAGCACCCACAAGGCTCCGGCCATGCTGCATCTCAGGACAGGCATCCCACTGCTGGTGCTGATGCCGAGGAGAGTCAGCGACGACTTCTGTTTTGAATTTATCCTCTCCAAACCGATAATCCACAGGCCCTCGGGAGACGAGACGAAGGATATTGAAGCCATAACCCAGATGTTCACTTCTGAAATAGAGAATGTTGTCAGGGCCTATCCTGAACAGTGGATGTGGGCGCACCGCCGCTGGACAGATATAAACAGGGATAGATAATTTTGATGATAATTGACAAGGTCGAGGAGATTTGAATGAATATAATGGAAAAATCCAGATTTATCTTTATTGCCGGGGTGTATGCGTTGCTGTTTTCGGGATGTTATAATTATCCACCTATCCCCGACGCCGTGAACCAGAGCTCATACACCGACCTGAAGAAGGAGCAGCAGAAGCTGATACCGGAGGACTGCAGGACCCTTACGCTGGACGTTTCCGAGCAGATCGCGCTGGCCAACAATCCCGACTACCTGTCAGCGAGCCATGCCGTGAATGCGGCCTGGTACAGGTTCTATGCCTCCCTGTCCTCGTATTTTCCGACGGTCAACGCAGCATACTCGTTCACGGACAGCAAGTTCACCCCCGCCACCACTTCGGCTCTGAACGTTCCGAGCACTTCCATGGGAGGGGGTCTGCAGACCCAGTGGGTGCTGTTCAACGGACTCGTAAGGGAGTTCAACATGCTCGTGGCAAAACATCAGGCCAAACAGCAGGAGGACCTGGACCGGGACGCGAAACGGCTCCTCCTGCTTTCGGTCGCCAACGCTTACAACAACATCCTGCTCGCCAGGGAGAACATCAGGATCGCCGAATCCGACGCCGACTTCAACCAGAAGCTCTTCGACGAGACGGAACTCAAGTACAAG
>CAZDNQ010000533.1:0-3765 GCA_964506605.1 uncultured Victivallis sp.
TATGGGGCCAGAGGTCTTTCAATCCCGCACCAGATATGTCCCCAGACACCCCAGTTTACGTTGGTGTCCTTCTTCCAGACGGGCATGTAGGAGTTGAAGTCGTCGGAATAATTCGATGCCGCAAGGCCGATGTTCTTCAGGTTCGAAAGGCATCCAATCTCCTTCGCCTTGTCCCTGGCGTTCTTCAGCGCGGGCAGCAGCATTGCGGCGAGGATTGCGATGATCGCGATCACAACCAGGAGTTCTATCAATGTGAATTGCTTCTTTATACTTCCACCTTCAGTATTCGTCGATTATGAAGTCATACGGCTTGTGGGCGGGAGTTCCTCCTCCCGATCCCAGGTTGAATGTGCTGTAAGGACCTGTTATTATGTTCTGCCGTTTGTGCTCCTTGTACAGCTTGTCAACCAAAATCTTTGCATGTCCGTCAAGGAATATGGTCGGCCTCGGACCGAATGAATTCTGCTCGTGCCAGCTGGCGGCCCCAAGAGTATTGTTCGTGGCGGCTGAGCCGTCGTAGCCCTGGAGAGGCCAGGCGCCCGACATCCTCCTGGAGCAGAACTGTACAGGTGTGCCGGACGGATTCCTGAAGGTCTTGCAGTCTATGGCAGCGGCGTTCGGAGTTGTCTGATCGGTGTTGACCGGAGAATCCTTGTAATGGTAGTAAAGCCCCTCGTAGCAGTTGGAGGAGTACGATCCCCAGCTTCCATCATGGTTGTATTTTCCGCCCTGATACATAGGGTCGAAATATACTGGAGAAGCCGGGCATATGAATACCGGGGATCCTGTGGCAAGCCAGTTCTGGGTTGGTATTTTCGCGTTTACATATGGAGCCAGTGCATATTCCAGCCCCTTATGCATGTATCCCCAGTTGCCCCAGTTGCTGTTTGTATCCAGCTGGTTTACCGGCAGGGAGTCGGTGTTGTCGACTGAGTAGTTGTTGAAGCCGAGTCCGATCTGCTTCATGTTGTTGCAGCAGGAGATTTGCTTTGCCATGTCCCTTGCCCTTTTCAAGGCCGGCAGGAGGAGCGAGGCGAGGATTGCGATGATCGCAATCACCACCAGCAGTTCGATAAGCGTAAATTTTTTCAGCTGCATCATCGTGTTTCGTCTCCATAATATCTCCCCCTTGGAAATATTATACAAAATAAAAAAACCCAAGTCAACGTCAGGCTGGAAATACTACATAATTATTCGCCTTTAAGTTCGAGCCTTGTCACATAGACAGTGTCTTCAACTGGCTGCGGGAGGTTCCAGTCGTGGAAGGTCAGGCTCTTTATGGTCAGCGGCTGCGGCCAGTCGGAAGGAATGGCGGCCTCCAGCTTCTTCCAGTCCGTGAAATTCATCTGGCCCATTGAGATCTTGTAGGGTTTGCCGGCGGAGTCCTTCTCCTGTCCGTTCGCGAGGAAATGGAGCTCGACATAACGGTTGCTGCCGGAACTTTTCATCCAGATGCTCGCCTTTGACAGCTTGGCTGGCAGGGGGGCGGGTTTTGACTGGACGATGCTGAAGAAGCGCATGCCCTCGCCGCCGGGCCAGGATATTTTCAGGCAGAGCGAGCCGGACTTGTCCTTGCCCTTCAACTCGGCCGGCAGTTCGGCGGATGACTCTAATTTCCCCTGGGCCTTGTTCCACTGGTATGCGGTCCAATCGCCCGCGACATTGAAGTCGGATGTGAATTTAATGGATTCTGCTGCGGCCAGGCATATTGAGAATACGGATGCCAGTGCAAGCGCCGGCAGAAGCCTGCCCCATGAAAACAAATTATCCATATCGCCTCCTTTTTGACAATTATATAACAATTTATGCCCCGTGTCAACGTGAACGCTAACGAAATGTTGAAAATCCTCTGTTCAAGCTTGAATTTGAGTAGCGTAATGCTAGAAATATTGGCGTAATCTCAAACTAAAAACGCAAACGGTAACGCAGAAATGAAACATATTCAGGAAAAATTCCACGTGCTGGCCGCTTATTACCCCGAACTATGGCCTATAAAAGACATTGACAGGGATATCCGTCTCATGCGCGATGCGGGAATTGACACCGTGAGGATGGGGGAGTTCGCATGGGCCGACATGGAGCCGAAGCCGGGATCATACAAGCTTGATTTCTTCTCCGAAGTGATATGCAGGCTCCATGACAACGGTATCTCCACTGTCTTCTGCACTCCGTCGGCCACGCCGCCGGTCTGGCTTTCCCACAATCATCCCGAACGGCTTTTCATGGGAACGGACGGCATCAGGATGATGCATGGGGCAAGGCAGCATTTCTGCAACAACAATCCCTTCTTCAGGAAAAGATCGAGGATGATTGTCGAGACGATTGCGAAAAAGATTTCAAAGCTACCAGGACTGGTCGCATGGCAGACCGACAACGAGATGAAGTCCCATGTCTCCGAATGTTGCTGCGAGGAATGTGCAAGACAGTGGCGGCAATGGCTCAGGAGACGCTACGGCTCAATCGATGAATTGAACAGCCGCTGGGGGACGTCCCTTTGGAGCCAGAAATATTCGAGCTTCTCCCAGGTGCCTGTCCCCCTGAAGACGCCTTTTACGCACAACCCTTCGCTGCAGACGAACTACAGGATTTTTTCGCGCGAGAAGATCACTGAGTTCCAGGACGAGCAGGTCGGGATCATAAGGAAATATTCAGATGCGCCGATCACGCACAACAGCAACGTCAGGCATTATCTCAACCATGCGGAACACTACAGGAACCTGGATTTCGCATCGTTCGACGCATATTATGACTGCGACAGCTACAGCAAGATGCTCATGGACTACGATATCTGGAGAAACCTCAAGCAAGGCAGGAAGTTCTGGGTCATGGAGACAGGTCCTTCGCACAGCGGCTGCATCTTCGGATATCCAAAACTCCACAGGAAGTCTTATCTGAATGCGGAACTCGCAGCCGCATTTGCGCTTGGTGCAGGAGGTTTCGGCTACTGGCTCTGGCGCCAGCAGCGGAGCGGGCCGGAAATGCCGCATGGTGCGATCATATCCTCCTGGGGAGAGCCGACCATCGGGTTTGAGGATGTCAAACAGGCTTCCGGAGTATTGAAAAAGCTCTCACCGGCCCTGCTGTCCTCGAAAAACGCCGCCGCCGAAATACAAATGACATATTCCGATGTCGCCAGGGCCTTCTTCATAACCGAACCGCTCGAAGGCGTGGACTACGTCGAACGGATGCAGGACCTCTACAGGATCATCCTTGAAACGGGATATCACCGCGATCTCACGCCGGACAGCGCCGGTCTGGAAAAGTGCAGGCTCCTGCTGACGCCATATCTCCCGCATATTTCCGATGCTTTCCTGGAAAGGGCGCTGAAATTCGTTGACGGCGGTGGAACCTGGATCGTAGGCCCTATGAGCGGATGCAGGACCGCCGACCATACCCTATATACTGAATCTGCGCTGCACCCAAAGATTGAAAAGGCGGCTGGAATCAGGACGGAATTTACATTTTCGCCCCAGAACGCAGGCATTTCAGGAACTGCCTTCGGAGCAAAGGCCAGTCTGGCGATGTGGAGCTCGTTCTTCAGGCTTGCCGGCGCTAAGGGGCTTGGAACAGCTGATGACAGCCGTCTTGCGAAACTCGCATTCCTGACCGAAAAGCAATACGGGAAAGGCAAGATAGTCATGCTGGGTTCGCTGCCAGCCGGCGACGAGGGAAGGGAGATGCTTAGAAAGATGATCTGCCATTATGCAGGGGAGCTGCGGATTTCGCAGAGGCTCGAGCTTCCGCCCGGCAATCTGGCGGTGCCGA
>CAZDNQ010000534.1:0-3747 GCA_964506605.1 uncultured Victivallis sp.
CTCCTTACTTGCGCTCGCATCGCTGTTCGCCCACCAGAACTTGTTGTGCCCGCCGAAGTTCGCGCTGAAATTTACAAGGGTGCGGAGCTTGCTGCCGAACTCTGTCTTCAATGCGGGAATTGCGGAGCGGGGAATGGAGACCGCCAGCACATATCCCTTCTTGTCCTCATCTATTACATAGCCATATTTTGCGCCTTCAATCAGACCTACATGCGCAAACGAAGCCTCACCGACAGGCGTCCGGTATTTCTGGGGAACCGCCTGCCCTTTCCCGTTCCATGACGGATACATGCCTACGCCAACCGGCTCCGTCTTCCCGCCGTTCTTGAAAATTCCAAAGACGAACCGCGCGTCTCCCGGACGTCCATTCGTGGAACCCGGCTTGGCCTCGGGATCTCCCTGGAAATAGAAGTCAAGAGTGTTGGAAAGCTGGTCGTGGGTGAATATCCGCGGCAGCGGCGGGAGATCCTTAGGTTCAAAAACACCGCTGAACCTGGCATGCCAGCGCAGGTAGACATGATCGGCGTCATAGAGACAGCGCACTTCAACTGCCTGGTCCTTGTCGGAACCGTATTTCACAGGTTCGCACGTCTCCCATCCGGTCATTGAGCCGTCAAGCACCGCTCCGCCCAGCGCAGGCGAGAACCGCGCGAGTTTCGCAGTGCCGGCGCCACCGCGGATGCTCAAGGCTATCTCCGGAGGCGATGCGATCTGCGAGGAGGACAGTGTGACAGTTTTCTGCACGGACTTCATAGGCTTGACAGGATTTTCTTTTAGCGACCATCCTTCCGCCTCAAAGAGCAGCGGCGTGTACTTGCCAAGGCAGAAATATATCTTCCCGTTCTCCTCATTCGGAAAAACAGATCCTACGAAGAATTCTCCGGGCAGCAGGTATATTCCCCCCTTGTCCACCGGAAGACTCCTGCCGTCAGGAAAGAGCGTGTCCACATAAAGCCCGTCCTGGGTGTAGAGGAGGACTCCGCAGCGCGTCTGGTCAATGACGCTTATGAGCCCGTTTATCGGGCGGTGTATGCGCATGGCCCCGTAGATTTCACCACGGCGCGCGGTCCACTGGAGAGCGGTCCTTCCAACGCGCCATTTCTGTTTGAAGCTTCCATCCTTGTCAGGAGCGTAGTATGAGAGCTTGTGCTGTGAGCCCGTATTGGCATCAAAGTTGAAACCGCTTCTAGCCTGCACCCAGAAACCTTCTTTTAGGGAACCGTCCGCCTGCATCCAGTCGCTGCTGAAATTGTCACCGGATTCATTTCCGCCATAGATGGCGTCCACGACGCCTTTGGCCCTTGCCTCGAATGTGGGATCCGTCAGTACCTTCTTCCATTCCTTGAAGATGGGATTGCCGTGCTTGTCGAATCCTTCCGGAGTCAGACGCCATACGTCGCGGCTTCCCTGGCCTATTGCGAGAAACGAAAGGTCCTCGAGCCAGTTCTGCCCATGATATGTCATCAGGTTTCCGGGCATCTGGGCGGGAGTCATTTCGTCATCCTCGGCGATTCCATTTCCATTGGCGTCATGCCAGAGGAAGTAAACGGGATTCTTGTCCACCTCCTTGCGGATAATTCCTGCGGAAAGGAGCCAGCGGTCCCCTGCAAGGCGGTAGACGTTGCCGCTCTGGCCTCCGGCAATATAGAGATTGCCATTGGTCCGGATCACTACTCCTTTGTTTATTCCAGAGACGTCCGGCCACACGGCGTCTATGCTCCATGTGTGCTTCTTGTAGTCTCCCTTGAAACGGATCAGCCAGTCCTGCTGGCCGGCGATATAGAGGTGTTCGGGATGAGCCGGATCAAGACCGTGGAATCCTCCGTTGGCAAGGCTCTGGAAGGAGGTGAAATCCCTCAGCATCACGGCTTTCTCCGTGCTCCATTCGGTGACCCGGTTGGGTCCTGCCACTTCAACTATGATAAGACGGTCTTCACCTTTTTCGTCCTTCCACGTCGCAAGCTTTTCCGGAGCCATGAACGATTCCGGATCAAATGTTCCCGGCTTCTGGACAGGTAGCTTGCCATAGGTAAGAAGGATCTTGCCCCTTGCATCCAGCTGATATACCTTGTTCGCCTTTGAATCGCTGAGGTAGAACCTTCCCTTGCTGTCGGTCTCAAGGTCGAACGGACTTATGCTGGCTGGAACCTTGAATGCCGTCTGCATCTGCCCTTCGGGAATTCCGTTCTGGAGTTTTACAGAGCTGACCGCATATCCCTTTTCATCGGAGTGGAGGACGTATAGGCGTCCGTTCAGGACTGACAGGCCCTGAGGTTTGGCAACAGGAAGAGTGGCGAGAATTTTACCGTCATCGCCGTCATGGACGGTGATCTTGTTTATGAACTCATCTCCGCTTTCGCTGTAGTCCGTCCAGTTCGGATGTTTTATCTCTGCTATCTTTCCGCGCTGCGCTATGTATACAAAAGTTTTTTTAGCTGTCTCATCTTTCAAACAGGCCATTGCAGTGACCCAGCCTTCGGGAGCGTATGAGTTTGCGCGGTTGCATCCGGGGCTCTTGCCGAAGGATCTGCCGTCCGGCCGATATACATACTTAGGACCGCCATCTGTGCTGAACGCCCATATCGTCTCGCCGTCAGTGGTTGCACAGTTGCCGCCTGCCGCTCCTCCGCTCGGAAACGCCTTTATGAATTGTTCCGGACCTATGGGCTTCTTGAGATCGAACATCGGCGTGCCCATGCCGTTTTCCAGATATTGATAATGGAACACTGCGACACCGTTGGGACCGACGGCAACATCCCTCATGGGCGACCCGCAGGTATCTCCCCCGAACAGGCTCTTCGGAACCTTCTCGTCAGGATTCGGATGCCAGGCGGACAGCTCCTCCGAAAATTTTGGAGTAACTGCATGCCACGAATCGTCTATTCCCCACTTCTTGGCAGGCATGTAAATGCCCTTTACGGCATATTCTCCGGGAGGCACCGGCATGTAGTTTTCGTCAAGTCCGTCCCATGTCTCAGTGAACTTGCCTTTGTTCTCCTCGGTGACGGTGCGGGGTTCGCCGGCAATGAAAGTGCTGATGATCCAGTCGGTATTTTTCGGATCTACTATCGCAAGCGTCACGAGATATGTCTTCGGCAGTGGTCCGTCGGCGGGAAGTTCATAGGATACCTGCGCCATGTCCTTCTGGCCTGCGGCGACGGCTGCGTCCTTTGGAGCATCAGGCGCCGAGAATGCCTGCAGCACCAGAAGGTTTATGATGCAGAGGATTGAAAAGACGGACCAGTAGAACTTTCTGTTTGTCATGGCTGATATTCCTTATTTAATAATTTTATCTGTCGCCGCCAATGCTTCCCCATGAGCTTCGCGGAATGATTATAGGACGGACTATTAGTACTGCCTTCTCTCCAAGTTCGGCGCTGTTCGACATCCTCGCCTGAGCAAGTGATATGAACGATGAGGCTATCTTCTCCTCCGGAATGAGCACGGTCGTCAGTTCGCCCTGGACAAGTTCCCGGGGCATGTTGTCATAACCAGTGACAGAAACATCACCCGGAACATTCAATCCTTCGGCCCGCAATGACAAGATCAGGCTTTCCGCGAGAAGATCATTGGCGCACACCACGGCGGTATAATTACGCAGCATCTTCACGGCGCCTTTCGCCTTGTCGTCCTGCTCAAGGAAGAATATGTCTTTGGACGAAACCTTGCCTCCTGACTCATTGATACCCTTTTTCCATCCCTCGATCCTCGGCTCCACCCATCCCCTGCCTTTTCCATCGGGATTGA
>CAZDNQ010000535.1:0-3746 GCA_964506605.1 uncultured Victivallis sp.
CCGCGAGCTGGCCGCGCACGCGGATGACTTCCGCCTTCAGGCGCGTATCGCCCATAACCGCGTATGCCACTTCATTCTGTGTTACGGAAGTATCGAATCTCACGGTAATCATATTCCCGTTCACACCGACAATCGAACCTACATTTTTCTCAGGCATTTTGAAGAACTCTCCTAGCTAAAATTTATCTGGAAACGGCAAGTTCGGATTTTTCCAGATTATTGACAGCCGCTTCCAGGTTCTCAAGACCTTTCTGCGTACCTTTCCCTACCCATTTCTCAAGAATCATCAGCTTTATCCTATATACGCACAGCGCATCGAAATTGAAGTTGTGGCGGAATTCGAGGTCGTCAAGGAACTTCCATCTCAGGGCGTCCAGCATCCTCTCCCTTTCAAGCGGGTTCGGAACAGCCAGCGTATCCTCTATCCCCTTGTCGATCTCCCAGTGGTTCTCTTCGGCCACCTTGCTTTCACGGTTGAGGGCCACCGCCCTGAACCTGGCGAGCCTGTTCCTCAGGTTTGTCTCCCGCTCGTACCATCTGTGCACGGCGGAGAAATGCCCGAAGACGTGCTCGTTCTCAGGGACAAGCCTTATCCTGGACAGCTTTTCCACGGTCCTCCCGGGAAGCACCTGCGTGCAGGAGCTGAAGAAGTATTCCGAGCTGATGAGGGGCGCTTCGCCTTTCTTCAGCATCGGCAGTGAGCACATGATGTAATAGTACGACAGTGTCATTTCTTGTTTTCTGAATTGATGATTGATGCGAGCCTGGGGCCGACATACGCGCAGATGATCTCGGAAATCGCCTCGTCGCTGAAGTCAAAGAACACATCGTTGTCCTTGAACGAGATCTTGAGGCCGGACGTGAAATTCTGCCCGAGAGTTATCACCGGGGTCTTCCTGAGGCTGTCAGCAAGGCTTGTCTTCAGCATCGCCTCCATCGAATCCCTGTCCTTCTGTGACAGGACGATTTCCATGCTGGCCTCGGAGCCGGCGCCCTTTGCGCTGTAGTTCTTCGCCATCTCCAGGATTATCTTACCCATCAGGTCGGGGGTCATGGCTTCGCCGGCGGACATCTTCACAACGGTCCTGAGCCTGTTTAGAAGCTCCTGCTGCAGGGCGATGGTGATGTCCCTGACGGCCTGGCGCACCGCCGCCTCGCCTCTGGACTTCACGGTTTCCGCCGACTCGTTGGCGGTCCTGATGATTGTTTCAGCTTTTGCCCCGGCGTCGGAGACTATCTTTTCAGCTTCGGCTTTTGCCTCGCTGATGATCTTGTTCCTGGCTTCTTCGGCTTTCCGGACGCCTTCCTCGTTGATCTTCTCCAAAAGACTCTGCAGTTCTTCAGCCATGGCCGTAACCCTCGCGGTTTTTAAGAATGGATTTTGAAAACAAAATAAAAATAAAAATCTACATTTAAAAGGTAGACTGTCAATGGAAAATCAGAAGAAAAAGCACCAATTTTGACACTGCAGGAGACGAATTGGGCGGACACTATCTCTTGTATTCTATCTGTCCGAAAATGATGTTGATCACGCAGTCGGTATAAGGATTGATCTTTATGTTTGATATCACCTGGTCGACATATCCTTCTGACTTGAAGACGATGTCGTAGGAACCGATTGCAAGCCATCCGGTGTCATATACGGTCAGATTGACGTTGGGGGTTATGGTCTTGAGGGGCTTGCTGTCGACGGACTTCGCCGTTCCCGCGGGGTAGATATCGATGGTGAACGCCTTTGGTGTGTATTTGAGTTCGCCTACGACCCTCCCCTGTTTTTCCCATTGCGCCGTAGTGCGTTTGAGATATGAAGGCTTTGAGGACTCCATCTCCTTGACGACCCTGTTCTTGTAGTCCGCAGACAGCACGGCAGTGGAGAAGCAGGCCAAAAGGAGACCCGGCAGCAGAAGCTTGCAAATTGTAGGCTTGTTCCGCATAATCCTATTAATATATGTCATGTCAGGGCGAAATTCCAGGTCTTGCGTTTTGATTTCAAGTCCCCGCGGGATATTTTAAGCGGATATGGATATCAAAGTTGAGACAATGGACGCGGGCCGACTCGTGTTGAATGCGGATTTCAAGGAAATCCTCGCCTTCAACGGCATTGACTCGTTCGACAAGCTCTGGAATATTCCAAGCGAGCCGGTGAAAAAGGTGCTTAAGCAGCGTGGTACGGAACGGGTCTTCCTGAAAACTCCCGACGGCATCCTGCTTGAAGCCTATATTAAAAGATACCGTCCCGAGCCGTTTAAGGAGAAGTTGAAGAACCTGCTTGCGCTCAGGCCCGCACGTTATCCAGGGGCCCTGAACGAATGGAACGCGATTATCGAGTTCCACAGGAAAGGCCTGCCGACGATGATGCCGGCCGCATACGCATCCGGAGGAGGTGATTCCTGCCTGCTCACTCTGGCGATAAGGGATTATGTCAGGGCTTCAGAGCTTTTTGCCGGACTTGCCGGCGGTGACAGGGACCGCAGGAGGAAGATAATTCGAAAGATAGCCGAACTTGCCGCAGGCATGCATTCCGCAGGACTCGCGCACCAGGACTTCTACCTCGTGCATATGTTCGTCAGGAAGGACGAGGACGACAAGGTCTATCTGATAGATCTGCAGCGGACGGTCTTCAGCCAGGATTTCTCGGAGAGGTGGAGGGTCAAGGATCTCGCCCAGCTGCTGTTCTCGTCCCGGAAATTCGCCAGCAGGACCGACATCATGTTCTTCTGGAAGATCTATTCCGCTGGCGCCGGAGGGAGGATGCTGAAGGACGGATCTCTGATAAGGAAGATATGCCGCAAGGCTGAAAGAATTGGCAGGCATGCGGGATGAGTTTGGAGCCGGCGTTATGGCGCATTATCCCAGTCCGGTGAAATTTCGAAGGCAATGCTTGAAGAAGAATTCATGGCATATTATATTGTCATTTGTTTGATCTTTTCTGCTTATCTGGAATTGGAAGGGGATGGAAAATGGGACAGCTAATCTGCCGCGGCTGCGGTGGCGTAATGGATACTACCGGCATTGAGCCGTTTACGCTCTGCGAATGTTCCGACTGTGGAACCGCGCTTACAATTCCCAAGGAAATGGACTATCTCAAGCTCGAGAGGTCCGTCGGCGAGAAGGGGATCTTCAAGATTTACGAGGGATTTGACCAGGGCCAGAACCTCAATTCCATAATCTTCATACTTGAGAAGGATCATCCTGAGGCGAAGAATTTCCTGAATATAGCCAAGGAGGATGCCCTTGCTCTTTCCACCCTCAAGCATCCCAATATCTGTCCGATCCTGAACTTCGGGGAGATCGGCGGCAATTTCTTTGTAACTGAACCCAAGATGGACGGTTATGCGCTCGCCGACTATTCACCGGAGACGCAGGGCCTCCTCGATGTCGACAAGGTTGTGGATGTCATGCAGGCCACCGCGCTCGGTCTCGCTGTCGCCCACCATAAGGAGTTCGTACACCACGACATAAGCCCGGAGAATGTACACATCGACGCCAGGGGAAATGTCCGGACCAAGAATTACTTCATATCCAGGTTCATATACACATTCCTCCAGAACAAGGAGGAGATCGCATTGTCGGTATCCCCTTATTTCATCAGTCCTGAAAAGGCGGAAAGCCGTGTTGAGGACAAGCGCGGCGACATCTTCAGCTTCGGCGTCCTCTTCTATTATATGCTTACCGGGAAATATCCTTTCTCCGGCAAGAACGAGGTGGAGACCGTCTATTCGAGGATCAAGAAGAAGAAGCCTGCG
>CAZDNQ010000536.1:0-3738 GCA_964506605.1 uncultured Victivallis sp.
ACTTTTTATCCTTTTTCGGAAGGACTATCGATATCGACGTGCCCTTGCCCGCTTCGCTCTCGATCCCTATCCTGCCGCCATGCATGTTGACAATCTGGCTGCAGACGGTGAGCCCGAGGCCCGTCCCCTTCGCCTTCGTCGTAAAGAAAGGATCGAATATCCTCTCCATATGCTGCGCATCGATCCCGTGTCCGTTGTCCTTGAACTGAATCCTGACATGGTCTGCATTGTCTTCCGCCCGGATCTCAATCCTGCCATCGATATCAGGCAAAGCGTCCACGGCATTGTGCAGAAGATTGTGGAACACCTCCTTCAGCTGGAGCGGATCAGCGCTGAGGACAACATCTTCCACCACCCCGTAGTTCCTGGCAAATTCAACCTTCTTCTTTGTCTGTGCGATTATATTGCCTACGCATTCGTCGATCACGCCGTAGATCCCTACGTCTTCAAGGTGCGGCGAGCGGAGGCGAGAATAGAACAGCAGGTTGTTTATGATCTGGTCGCTCTCAACCACCATCTTGTCGATGTTCATGAGCTGGCCTTCCACGAACTTGTCCTTCGACTTCCTCCTGATTATAGCCGACGACATGTTGATCGCCGCAAGAGGATTGCGCAGCTCGTGCGCCACGGTGGACGCGAGCGTCCCGATGTCCGACAGGCGCTTCGCCCTTTCAAGCTCAATCTGAATCTCAAGCAGCTTCTCCGATCTTTCCTTGACCATCCTCTCCAACGTCTCCTTGTCGCGTCTCAGGACATCTTCAGCCATCTTGCGGACGGTGATGTCGGCGTTGATTCCAAAGACCCGCACCACCTCTCCGTTCTCATCGTAGACGGCTCCGCCCTTGGACGAGAGCCACCGGACGTCGCCTTCGGCATAGTTGATGCGGTACTCCAGATCGAAGGATCTCCTGGATATAATCGCATCATTGCGCTCCTGCTCGACCTTCTCGAGGTCCTCCGGGACTATCTTCCTCTGCATATCCTGGTATTTCATTATCGTCAATTGAGAATCCCCGTAGAGCCTTGAGAGCTCCGGAGTGGCTACGAACCTTCCATCGCTTGGGTTCCAGTCCCAGACACCGATGTTGGCGCTGATCTGCGAGAGCCTGAGGCGCTCCTCGCTTTCGACAAGCTTTCTCTCCCATTCCTTGCGCTGCATGGCGACAGTCACCATCTCCGATATCGTCTTCATAATGTCGACCTCGTCATCGGTGAACCTGTCGCGACTTGTCGTGCCGAACGAGATTGTGCCGATGATCTTCTCGTCGGCCTTAAGCGGATGGCAGCAGTATGCCCTGACGCCGTACCCTCCGACAAGTTCCGTGCACGGATCCTTCCTGCTGGCGATGTCCTCGGTGATTATGCGCACGCCGTCGCGGGCGACACATCCGCAGACTGCAGTGCCCAGCTCCAGCCATTCGATCCTGCGCGCCTCCTCCTCGGGTATGCCCGAACAGGCGTTCAGCCTGAGCTTCCCCTTCTCATCGACAAACATGAAGTTGAAAAAGACCTGGCAGTCTAGGAACTCCATAGTCTTCCTGCAAACCTTGTATATGATTGACTGGGGTTCAGAGGCCTCCAGCAACGCAGCCGCGGATTCCGACAGCAACGCCTGTCTCTTTTCAGAACGGTGGAGTTCATCTTCAGCCCTCTTGCGCTCCGTCACGTCCATGAAGATGACTGCAAACTGACGCGGGGCGGGACAATAGGAGAGGACATGGAAATGCTTTTTGAGAGGGATGGAATATTCCTCGAATTCAACGGCCTCGCCTGACAGGGCCACCTTTCCGTAGATATCGACCCACTTCTGCTCGTCGTTCGGCAGCACCTCCCTGTGAGTCCTGTAGAGCACATCCCTCCGCTTCAGCCCAGTCAGCTTCTCAAATGCCGGATTGACATCGAGGAAACGGTAGTCGACCGGACTGCCGTCGTTGTCGCAGATGATCTCATGGAGGGCGAAACCTTCCGTCATGCTTTCAAACAATGCGCGATAGCGCTTCTCGCTCTTTATCAGGGCAGCCTCAGTCTGCACATGGAGCCTGCGCAGGCGCAGTTCCATTATCCCGTGGGCGAGATCTCCGACAAGCTCGGAGATCAGCTCCATCTCCTTCTCGGAAAACGAATCAGGCATCCTCGAATATATGTTTATCGCCCCGAATACATTGTCCTTGTTCATAAGGGGCAGTACGACTGAAGATGAATACCCCCGCCTTATCGCCTCTTCCCGCCATGGGCTGAATTTAGGATCAGAAAGCATGTTCCTGCAGAAGCAGGGCTTCCCTGTGCGTATAGCAGTGCCAGTTGGCCCACGTCCGCGTTCCGAGTTGTCGTCCCAGGTTATCTTCAGATTTTCCAGATAGCCCTCCTCGAATCCAGCGGAGGCCACCGGATGGACGGACTTCGCATCATCGTTTTCCGCAAAGCCGATCCAGACCATCTGGTGCCCGCAGTCATCGACAATGATCCTGCAGACCTCGTTCATATATTCATTCTCGTCCTGCGCCCTCATCATGGCCTGGTTGCTGTGGCTGAGGGCGGTGAGCGTACGGTTTAGCTTGCCCAGCTCCTCCTCCCTTGCCTTGCGTTCGGTGATATCCTGTGTTGTCCCGAAGCCCCCGAGCAGCGCACCATTGCCGTCAAACTCCAGCTCGGCCTTCTCACGGACCCATTTGACTTTCCCACCGACAATTATCCTGTGTTCGACATCGTAGGGTTCGCCTTCAAGGGCAGCCTTCCATTTCTGATCGACAAGCAGCACATCTTCAGGATGGATGGTTGAAAGAAAGGTCTCATAGGTCATCTCAACGCCTTCCGGAATGCCGAAGATGCGGTGGTTCTCCTCCGACCAGCTCAAATCGTTCTTCAGGACATTCATCCTCCAGCTGCCGATCTGTCCGACAGCCTGTGCGCGCTTGAGATCCCCCTGGCTCACACGGAGCTGGATGCTTGCCTGCTCCGCCTTTCGGCGCGCCTCGTCCGCATCCTCCATGAGGTTCAGCGCCGCTGTACGCGAACTCACCAGGGCCTCATTTGCCAGCTTCTGCGAATTTACATTGGTGATTAGGGCGATGATATTGACCGGCCTCCCGGCTTCGTCGCGGAGAAGAGAAACATGCTTGTGCACCCATACCACCCCACCATTCCTGTGGATGTAGCGGTTATCAATCTCGAAAGAGGATATCTCTCCAGACATCATACGCCTGTTCTGGATCATGTTCGCCTCTTTATCGTCCTCATGGACAATCGAGGAGAAGGACATGCCCGAGAGTTCCTCCTTGCTGTAGCCTATGATATCACAATACGCCGAATTGCATGTGATAAAACGCCCTTGGCAGTCGTTTATCGCGATTCCAGTCGCGGCAAATTCGAATATCTTCCTGAACTTCTCCTCGCTGGCGCGCAGGGCATCCTCGGTCCTCCTGCGGTCGCTGATATCTGAAACCAATACCCCGAAAAGGCCCGGCCCCGGACGAAACACCACGGCTTCGAAATAAAGTTTGAATGTATCCGAATATTCATCATGATTAGCCGATTCTCCGGTCTGCACCACCTTTCCGAAAACCTCCAGCCAGGCCGGATTCAGCCCAGGCACGATCTCCTTCATCCTCCTTCCGACAACCTGATCGCGCCCACGCCCCAGTAGCTGGAGGAAGGCGGTATTCACATCGCGGTAGATTGCGTCGCAGAGGACTCCCTTCTCATCAAAGACCGCCTCTGCAAGGTAGAACCCCTCCTGCA
>CAZDNQ010000537.1:0-3733 GCA_964506605.1 uncultured Victivallis sp.
TAACTAAGTCCGACCCGCTCATCGAATGTCGCCGAACCGATCCACACCTGACGTCCCTCATCCTGCCTGTCCCAGAGCCAGAACCTGACATGATGCCGCTGGCGCGGGCTGTCGCCGACCGGCTGCTCGAAGGCGAGATCCTGTTTGCGGCCGAAAAGGAAGAGGTTGCTGACCGGCGCATTGTCATCGGGTTTGCGGAAGACGGAATCAACTGCGATCCGCACGCTGGTACTGAACGTGATTGGATCCGCCGGAAACCAGCCTGCGGCGGTCATGGCGCGTATGAGCTGTTCCTCGGAGCCCGCTATTGCGATATTCACCGGATCGCCCGGATGCCCGTCTGCAGTCCGCGTGATGTTGTTCACCCCTGCAAACCTCGAATAATCCCGGAAATATTCCTTCCAGAGCCATGGCAGGAGCAAATATGACGCAACCGCCCATATCAGCAGGACGATGATCGCCAGGCGGAACCGCTTATGCCTGACAAGAACTTTGATTTCCATATTAGCCCTTCAAAGATATGCCTTGAAAAGTTAGCCAGAGTTTGAATATAAAGCAAGCAGGAGATGAAAAAGAAGGGATTAAGCCGGGAATCATGTGGTTATAGAACTTAATGCGAAGTATAATATGGCTGAAGCCGAATCTTACGCCCGGGGAAGAAATCATATGAAATCTGATGAACCTGACGATATTGGAAAGCTTGGACATTTTTTCAGGTTGCTGGACGAATGCATCGGGCAGGACACACTTGTAAAGCTCATCCTGGGCAAGTACCGCGGGGATACGGCTGATCTGAGGACCATTGAAATCAGGCCGGTCAAAATAAAGGATCTGGATTCGCTTTCCTTCGTCTACCATTATAAGACAAAGGACATCACCAGGAACTTTGCAATGCAGGACGGGACAAAGGCTGTCCGGGATCTCCTGGGCGGAGACTTCAAGAGCGCCAACCTATTTTCGATGTCTGAAGATGTGCATCTGGAATTCAGCAAGAGGGGCAGATGTATTTTAACCAGCAGCAGGGCCACATGCAGTGAAGCGCCTGCCAAGGAACACAACCGGGAAAAGGACCGCATGATCGGACAGGACAGCGCGTTCCTCAGGGAGCTGGGGATCACCGACGATTCCGGCAAGGTGTGCCATTCGATGACCAGGAAATGGAAACAGATCAATGTATTCCTCGAGATATTCCAACGGGCGCTTCTCTCATCACAGCTTCCCAGGAAACAGGACATAAGCGTGGTCGACTTCGGATCCGGGAAAGGATATCTGACATTCGCGGTCTACGATTTCCTGCGGAATTCGCAGAAGCTGGATCCGCAGGTGACCGGCGTTGAGATAAGGGAGGAACTTGTCAGGTTCTGCGGCGTTGCAGCCGGAAAGCTCGGAATGGACAAGCTGAAATTCTGCCAGGGGGACCTGGAAAGCTATGCTCCCGGGAAGATTGATGTCATGATCGCCCTGCATGCATGCGACACCGCGACCGATCTGGCGATCAAGATGGGAATAAGTTCAGGCGCAGAGATCATAATGTGTGCGCCATGCTGCCACAAGGAGCTCAGGCCGCAGATTGTCGTTCCTCCTGTCTTGAAAGCGTCCCTGCGATTCGGAGTCCATCTCGGGCAGGAGGCGGAGATGGTGACCGACAGCCTGAGGGCGCTTCTGCTGGAGGCTTCGGGATATGAGACGCAGGTCTTCGAGTTCATCTCGCTCGAACACACGAGCAAGAACAAGATGATCCTGGCGGTCAGGCGCGGCGAATCACCGGACAGGAAGGAAGAAGCCCTATCGCAGATAAAGGCGATAAAGGATCTCTACGGCATCAGGGGAATCACGCTGGAGACCCTGCTGCAGGAATAGGCGCAGAGTTTTGACGGGCGGGACAGCGCCTGGTTACCGGATACTTCCTACCGGTCAAGTACGGCAGATGACGTGCTCCGGCTTGAATCCGATCATCCTTGCGGCCTTGTCATAGCTGACCGCCGGCGCGAACCCCTTTATCTCACTCCTGAACTCGGTAACCTCCGGGAAGAAGACTTTGATGAGCTTCATGGTCTCGTAGCTTGTACCGTTTGTCTCCGCGCTGAGGAAGAGCGCATGAGAGCCCCTGACATCAGCCTGGAGCGACTTGAGCACCGCCTGTGCGGCATCGTTGTAGTCGAGATACGTCCAGAAATTCTTCCTCGCCCAAAGTATGATCCTGCCTCTGATTATCTTCATCTGCAGGACCGGATCATCTATTTCCGAGATCTTGCCCTTCTTCCAGCCCTGGATTACGGAATCCATGTCCTTGAAAACTTCGTCTATCATCTCGACCCTCTGCCCGATTTCCATCTCCTCCATGCCGGCGATCGCCCTGCGGATGAGATCGCTGTCAAAATGCTTGTACTGGAAACCTGCGGTCTCCATGACTCCCGGGAACCTCAGCGAGAAGCTGGAGAGGCCTTCTCTCCGCCAGAAGTAGTCCGCGATATCCTCATCCATCTTCTTGGACAGCGAATACGGATCCGTAACAAATGACGGATGCTCTTCGTCGATCGGGAAATATTTGACGTCGAACTTCTTTATACCGTATGCCGAGCCCAGCGCATTGATGGAGCTTGCCTGGACGATCTTCTTCACACCGTTCTCGACGGCGGTCCGGAATACGTTGAATGTGCCGAGGACATTTATCCTGATTATCTCCTGGGAAGTGCCTCTTTCCGGACTTGGCAGGGCGGCGAGATGGACTACGGCGTCGGCGCCCTTCATGTGCCTGAGGAGGAAATTGAAGTCGTTGATGTCGCCGTTCACGTATTCGACCTCGGGGAGTGTCTGCTCCGGCTCGGCCCTGTCGAACGAAGTCACCAGCAGACCCGCAGATGCGAGTTTCTTTACGACAACCCTTCCTATGCGGCCGGAAGCGCCGGTCACGAACACCTTCATGCCTGATGATATGATCATTTATTTTTCTCCTGTAGTCAGATTAAACACATCCGCATATTCTACCTATCTTTGGAATAAAATCAAAGAAGGGAATGCTTCTCCCGCAACGCCGCAGGGACGCAATGGATTGGAGAAAGGCGGAAAGTGAAAATTGGCTATTTCTGTTCCTGCCAGCGTTTCAGCTTTTCGGCAAGCGAGTCCAGCGCTCGGGCGATTCCAGTGAGCGTATAGCAGTTCATCACATGGAGGCGGGTCCTGTTCCGGTTGCCGTCTCCATCCATCCAGACGAGTATCACATTGACAGCTCCGGCATATGCCGCCATGCTGCCCTTGTCCACCTCCCTCTCGACCGCGACAAGTTTCTCCCTGCTGATCTCGATGCATCGCGCATCGCCCTGGTAGACCATCATTCCGGGATCCAGCCACAGCATCCCGACATCATCCTCGATCAGTCCTTTCCTGAAGCTGCTGACCGATGGATCGGAGATTCCGGCATATATGCCTCCGTTCACACGTTCCTGCGGGACTCCCAGCGTGAAAAGCCGCTTCCGTATGAGGGTCCTGTCGATCGGCGCCCATATGTTGAACCAGGCGAGGAAGAACTGCCCGGGTATCAGCACGGCGAAAAAAGGCAGCAGCAGCGCGATCTTCACAGGAATTCCAATTATCACAAGTACCGTGCCGAAGACGACTGTCGCGAACGAACCCGCCCCGAGAAGCAGCATCAGAGGAACTACTATGTTGATAAGCCTCAGCCTCATGGTGAAGCCCGTCAGCCACACCGGCCTGTCATAGTTGAATGTGAAGC
>CAZDNQ010000538.1:0-3732 GCA_964506605.1 uncultured Victivallis sp.
ACTGTCCGGGCCTTCTTGCGAAATATTACCAGACAGGCGGATATATAGGCACCATGCCAAATTTCACGCTGCTCACCCCTACAACCACGACGATGTGCCCTCATCTGAACTGGACATCCTCGCCCCTGTGCTTCGCAACCGGCCTTTCATCACATGCAGCGGCCCTCCTCACGGGCAAGATCTTCATACCTGCCGACGGGAATTACACATTCTATCTGTCGAGCGACGACGGCTCAAAGCTCTTCATCGACAGCAGTCTTATAGTGAACAATAACGGCATACATGCCCTTACTGAGCTTTCCGGAACAGCAACCCTCTCTGGAGGCATGCATGACATACGGGTCGAATACTTCAACAACAGCGGTAATTCCGCACTCATGCTGAACTGGGAGGGGCCGTCCTTTGTTAAATCGCCTGTCCCGGAAGGCTATCTCTTCAGCGCCGACAGCGACAGCGATCTTGTTGCGGATGCATGGGAGAATTCCGCCTATGGCAATCTTTCCAATGACGGCACAGACGATCTCGACGGAGATGGCTTTACTGATATGGACGAGCTCAACAAATACCACACAGATCCCTCAGATCTGGACAGCGGCCCGCTTCCATCCACTGATGTTTCCGGAGTTTCCCACGGGCTGGCCGTCTCCTATTACAAGGCCGACAGCAGATGGGATAAATTGCCTGACCTTGCGCTCTACAAGCATTACGGGAGCCAGATTGCTACATCCATTAATTTCACTGCCACCATCGGTAATTTCGCAGGAAGCGGCCGTTCAGACTATGTCTGCGCAATGTTCAAGGGATATATAGATGTACCGCAGGACGGCTTCTATATGTTCTATCTCACCTGCGATGACGGGGCCGTCCTCTACATAGACGACGAACAGGTGATAAACCTCGACAGCAAAAACTCAATGTCATTTACTGCGTCTTCCGGAAAGGCGCTTCTTGCTGGCATGCATTCGTTCAGGCTGGAATACATGGAGCTAACCTCCATGGCCGGTCTGATCCTCGAATGGTCTGGCCAGAACATGCCAAGACAGACAGTAAACGTCGCCAGGGCTTACTACTCAGACCAGTATTTCGCAGAACTCCAGGCTGAAGACGACACCGATGGCGATGGTCTGACGGACGCCCAGGAAGTGGCGGCTGGAACAGATCCGTACAGCGCGGACAGCGACGGCGACGGGCTTACGGACTGGCAGGAAATAAACTTATACGGGACAAATCCTCTCCTCGCCAACACCGATGGGGATGGACTGAATGACTTTGAGGAGGCGGCAGTCATGCTCTCAAATCCTCTTCTTGCGGATGTCGGAGGCACCGTTACCGACCTGCAGACCATCAATGGCAAGGATACAGCCGACAGGACCGGAAGCTGGGAGACGGCAGGAAACAGCATCTATACCGTGAGCCGGAACGGATCGGCTTCATATACATTGAGCATTCCGTCGAAGAGCATATACCGCCTCGCTGTCAACGGTACTCAGTTCAATCCCACGACCGCCCAGGACTCCTTCCTCCTGAAGCTGTACATAAACAACATATATTCCGGCTCAAGAACCCTTGTCGCCCCATACGGTACTAACGCCGCCGTAAATTTCTACCTGCCGGAACTCGAAGCAGGAACATATACCGCCAGGATCTGCTGGGAAAACATCATCGACAATACTTTCCTGATGATCAACTCCGTGAAGCTCCAGTCTGTAAACGGTCCCGACAGCAACTCCAACGGGATAGCCGATTGGATTGACAACCGCCTCTCCAACATGTCATCGGTCACCGTCCTGGCACAGAGCAAGGTCTCGCCGGTCTGTGCGGAAGGTGCCACCGCGATGTACATAGAGGACATCACAGTTGATGGATTCTATACGCCTGAAGAGGAGACTCCAGTCGCCCCGGCGATCCTCCACGGAGCAAAGGGCACATGGTACGCGGACATCCCCCTTTCACCTTCAGCCACCACGGATCTCTCATTCGTCTTCCAGGACGAGGGCAGGACAGTTGTCAAGAATGTGACATGGACCGAAACCAATGTCCTGACCGAGGCCACCCCGATGAAGATCAGGACAGGAGACTCTCTTCTTCTGACAGCCTTCCCGCAGGGAGCAGTTTCAGGTACAATCGCAATAACGGTTGGCAGCGAGCAGCTTGACAGCATCGCATACGATGTGAACAATTCGAGAAATTCTGAGGCATACAAGTTCGAGAATGCCGGCGACATCACTGTTTCAGCGACATATACGCCGAACGGTGGAGGAGATCCGGTGTCAAGGAACATAACAGTCAAGGTATTGAGCTGTAGCTTCAGCGGTACGCCGATCTGCCTGGTAAATGATGAGAGGATTTGGAACAATTCCGGAATCCCCGATGAGGCGGTGCTCGCCTTCGATTCCAACATATCCGTCCATGAGACCAGCCTGAACCCGGGCCGTTCTCTGAACATCCTCGCCACAAGCACCGCTCCGGCATATATGACCGCAAGACTAGGTGAGAGCGGTCCGATAATGGCTTCGACAAGGCTTGCTGCTGTCGCATACCAGGTGCCCGAGACCTATCTGGCGATAATCGCAACATATCCAGACGGGGCGCAACTGCTTGAATCTAAGATAATCCTGAGCGAGATTCCAGAGGATATAAGTATAAAGTTGAGCATATCCACTGGGGGTATAACATTCGATGATGGTACCACCCTCAGATATGTGACAGCCGGGGACTTCGACGCCAACGGGGTTTATACCTACCGCATTCTGCTGCCGCCAGATTTCTCAAACTCGCACACATGCCATGGTATAAATATCTACCAGGACGGAACTCTGATCTCAAGATAAGACAAAAATTAATATAATGAGGATGTAAGATGAAAAATTGCATTAAGAAAGCTGGAATCATATCATCGATTCTTTGTGTTTTACTGCTCCAGTCATCAATCTATTCCGAAGAGAATGTTACAACCTATCCCCCGGAGAAAGATACAAACCGGGCCGGTTATCTTCAAGCATTGGGAGCATGGGAAATATTACATGCTCAATGGGAAGAAGCCCATGCGAAATGGGTACAATGCCAGTGTGGGGAAGAACCGGTAGAACCTGAAAAGCCATTGGAACCTGATTGCATCCGTTTGTCAATACCTTTTGGCACACCCCTGCACAGAAGCTATCGGTCTAGAGGTAAAATCCTGTTGCAGTATGAAAGGCCCACAGCCTTGATATTTTCTCCGTCCGGCCTGAAATATAATTCCTGCTTCGATACATACATTGTGGGGGCAACAACAGCAAACCTCCCTGCAGGCGTTTCTTCAGAAGTAAGACTGAGAAGCCCGGAAGGATACATTTTAAAATATCAATTTAAACCTGGCGAGTCTACAGGTTCTCCATCTGGACGGGATATTGCTCTCAAAAGCAAATTAAGAATGGTTGATGCAAACGGGAATCCAGTAATCGCAAATCCTGCATATTATGAGAATCTCCTCATGAACGGCACCAAGGTCCGCGTTCCTGCAGCACCAGGATCATACCATGGCTCCATTCTTGATGAGGATGGGAACGAATATACCCAGGCCATGCTGGGTGTTGAATCAATATATAATTCAGGAGTGCTGCGCCAGGTTTATTCAAAAACGGACGGACTAGCCGACCTGGTCGTGATTGACAACTACAAATACGAAATTCGCCTTTACGCGCCAGAGAACGCAGGTTCAAAAGATACCGCTGGCGTATATGTTCCACAGGG
>CAZDNQ010000539.1:0-3730 GCA_964506605.1 uncultured Victivallis sp.
CACAGGGGAAGCTCCGCGAATGGCGCGTCTTCGACGGCGAACTCGACACCAATATGAACAAGTCACTCAATTTCTCGGACCGCAAGTTCCATTTCGCCAAGCCCGACCAGGACGCTAGCGAGGCGGCCGATGTCATGGAATTCAAGTATATCAGGCTCAACCGCGAAGATACCGACTACGAAAGCCTGATAATAGCCCTCAAGGGATACCAGTTCGGTACTCGGACGCGCCCTGTCAAGACACTGCCTCAGGAGAAGGAAATGCCGGAACAGACCTTCCTCCGCGCATGGGCGGCAAATCCGCAGCCGATAGACAGCTCCTCCATTAATAAATTCATCGGTAAGGTCGAGAAAGGACTCCTGGAGGAGAATAACATCGCCCGGCTTCCTTCTGCAAAACAGACCGCACTCCGCCGCGCCGAGGAACACCTCGTCGAACGGAACGAATACGTGTCTAAATTTCCAGGACACGGCTGAAGCGGAGAACTCCTGCAGCTTCAGTTGTGTGCATTTGCCTCTTGTCTTTTATGTAATCAGCCTTATTTTAGATTTATGCGTATCGGAAAAAACAAGATGAAATTCGACAATCGTCCAATAGGTGTCTTTGATTCGGGACTCGGCGGGCTTACTGTCGTTGCCGCGATGAAGAAATCGCTCCCAGATGAAAATATTATCTATCTCGGCGACACTGCCCGCGTGCCCTACGGCGACAAGTCCCCCTCCAACATCATCCGCTTCGGCATGGAGGATGCTTCCTTCCTGGTTTCCAAGGGGGTCAAGCTCATTGTCGTCGCATGCAATACCGTTTCGGCCATCGCGATTTCCGAAATCCGTGCGAAGTTCGCAGATGTGCCGGTGATCGGCGTGCTTGAGGCAGGTGTTGCGGCATGCCTGAAGGCGAAACCCAGTTCTGTCGCCGTCATAGGCACCAGGGCGACTGTCAGCAGCGATGCATACAGGCGCGAGATACATGCCGTGAACCATGAGATCAGCATAAGGACCATCGCCTGCCCGCTTTTCGTCCCCATCGTGGAGGAGGGGCTGGCCGACAGCGAGATATGCAGGCTGACGATTGACTTCTACATGAAATCGCTGAAGAAGGAAGTTCCCGACATGCTTCTGCTGGCCTGCACCCATTATCCGATGCTGAAAAAATCATTCCGGAAATATCTCTCAAGGAAAGTGAAGATCGTAGACAGCGCGGAGGCTTGCGCGAAGTTCGCGGAGGAATACCTGAAGAAGAATTCCCTTGCGGCGAGCAAGTCTTCCACCGGGACGGAAAGGTTCTATGTCACAGACATGCCCGACTCCTTCTTCAAGCAGGCGAAGAAGTTCCTCGGCCGCGACCTCGAACACTTCCAGAAAGTTTCAATCTCCGAGAACTAAGAGATTTTCACCACGAAGGACACGAAGCTTAAGCCAATTATAGTTCTGCATGTCGCGCCGTAGCATCTCTGCGAAGGCGGATGGTTAAATATGCTTCTTCAGGAATTCGGTTATCTCCGCGCGCATCGCGGTGGTCTCGAAATGACCGATATCGTATCTTGAAAGCCTCCAGCTGTCCTTCGCCTTCATCTTTCCGTATACTTTCTTCAGCTCGCGGTCGATCCTGTCAAGGCCTTCCGGCGGAGTCAGCCGATCATATATGCCGGCAAGACTCAGATGGGGGCGTGGAGCGATAAGCGCGTTGATGTCGGCAGTTGAAAAATGTTTCAGCAGCGAAGGGACATAGTAGTATATGCCGTGTCCGTCGAGACCGCGGGAATCGATTATCGCCTGGAAGTCCGTCAGGCAGCATATGTCTATACAGACCTTGATGCGGGTGTCGAGCGCGGCGGTCCACCATCCCATCGTGCTGCCCATCGAAATCCCGAGAGTGGCGATCCTTTTGGCGTCCACGTCCCGGCGTGATGCGAGATAGTCCACGGCGCGGATGCTGTCATATACCATCATCCCCCAGAGGACCTGGCCTCTCCAGAGCATCTCCTTGAAGACTTCCGATTCAGTCCTGCCGCGTCTTTCACCGAAAACCCAGGTGTCAATACAGAGCGCTGAATATCCCATTCCGGTTAGAACTTTCGCGTAGCTGGGTTTCTGGAGGGCGTCGCGTCCGTTGATCAGTTCGTCCTTGCCTAGAACATAGTTGCCGCCATGCGCATGGTTGTAGAGGATGCAGGGCAGGGACCTGCCTGCTTTCACAGGTCTGACGAAATATGCAGGGACAGGTTCGAAGCCGTTGAGGTCAAGCATAAGTTTTTCGATGATGTATCCGTCGCGTTCCTCCGTGCAGACAAGCTCTGCGGATATCTTCCTGTTTCTCGGGGGGAGGTCCCCTAGAAGGCTGTAAAGCTTGCGTCTTTCCAACTGTTGTTTCCTGATCGTGGGAACCCCTTCTTGTTTATAATAATATAGCCCTAGTTCATTCAAGGGCTATCCATGTACTTCTTCCCTGAATGACAGCGGATAGACGCCTGTCTTCCTCTTGTACCAGGCACAGAAGTGGGAATCGGACGTGAAACCGAGTTTCGCGGAGATTTCCTTGACCGAGAGCGATGTCCCCTGCAGCTGCGCCCTCGCAGATGATACAAGCCTGCGTTCAAGATATTTTCTCGGAGTGGTCCCCAGTTCCCGCATGAAGAGCCTGTCGATCTGGACTTTTCCGAGAGATACGGTCCTTTCAAGATAGCCATAGGGTATCTCGCCTGTGAACGACATGCCGTCGAGTATCTTCATAACCGACTGCACGCGTCCGTCTACCGGCGAAGGTGTCGTATGCCTGAAACCCTCGGATTCCATTGCGCCTGCCCATTCACCAAGCCATCTCCAGAATTTCTCCTTGATGGACGTATATGTAATAAAATCAATCTCAAGGCTTCCCCGCTTGCTCCTTACGGGTATGCTAAGCTGTTTTTCCGCAGTAGCCAGAAGGGATTCCGCGCATCTCTGCAGTTCCGGATATTTCCTCGACTTGAAATGGACGAAGCGGTCATAGGGAAGCAACGGTCTGCCGTCTGGCCATTCCGCCATGAAATTCATGGAGAGGATCCGCGTACCCGGTGAGAATATCTGGTCCTTGTGTTTTCCGAGAGGGGGAAACACCCAGTGCCCTTTTCCCAGTTTATCCATTGAACCGCCGGAAAGTCCGAATTCAATGCCTCCTTCCCTGATAAGCCAGGCGGAATATCTGTATGCGATTCCTCCCCGTCCTGAGCCGACCGCGGGAACCAAGTCGTCGTAAATCCAGAAGAGCTGGCAGTCCAGCTGGTCCCATTCGAAGAGTCCCAGTTGATTTGCTTTCATAGGCTCCATTCTTGCGGGTTGATTCCGGCATCTAGGCTGGAATGACAAATATAGACAATTATATGATGAACCGGGAATATCCGTTTCAATTGAAATAACATATATAGGTTATAATATGAATACCAGCATTAAACTGAACTAACATGGAGGAGCTTATGACAAACAGATATAACATTGTGAAGACAGGAATTCCGGTGGCTGGCTCGTGGGATGTGATTGTAATAGGCGGCGGGCCCGCAGGATGCACCGCGGCAGCTTCAGCCGCCAGGGAGGGCGCGAAGACACTGCTCATCGAGGCGACTGGATGCCTGGGCGGCATGGGTACTTCCGGACTTATCCCCGCCTGGTGCCCTTTCTCCGACAAGCAGAAGATCGTATACAAGGGAATGGGGGAAAAAGTGTTCGCCGCGGCGAAGGAGGGGATGGCGCAT
>CAZDNQ010000540.1:0-3723 GCA_964506605.1 uncultured Victivallis sp.
AATCCTTGGCATTCTTGAGGGCAGGAAGGAGCAGTGCCGCAAGGATTGCTATGATTGCGATGACCACGAGCAGCTCGATGAGGGTGAAGGAACTCTTTTCGCGGTTGCTGTTGAAGTTCATGGCAAAATCCCCCTTTTCGGAATCACCATATATAATATCATAACATCTGCGTTCTTCCAAGCCGCAGTGTTTTCGAGGTTCCCTTTGGCCTGGGCGGCCTCATGGCAGGACTGCATCGATATAGTTCTGCCTGCAATAATATCTGAGGGCCAGTTCCGAGCTGAGAGCAGTCTCCTTCACATTTTCGCAGTGCCCGTCGAAAAATGTGAAGTTCGCGCCGTTGTTGTGTCGGGTATGGAGGAGGTAGTGGTTTCCAGCTCCTCCAGTGCCTCCTGGTTCGAAAAACTGCCATTGGATGCTTTTCGCGCCTGATGTGTTATTTATGGTATCTGCAAGCATCGCAAAACTGGACGGCTTCGGGCATCGGGTGAGGTAGATCCACCTGTCCCAATACGTAGAGCCATTGGTAAGGACTTTTGTCCAGTCTGTCCAGAGGAAGCCGTTCCACGAACCGCTGCTGCCGTTGGAGATTATCCCATATGTCTGCCAGGTGGTTGTCCCGGTTCCTCCCCACTCATATTGCACAGGCGGGTTCTGGCTTGGACAGACCAGAACAGTGGGATTCTGAAGATATATTCCGGCATCGGGTCTTCCATAGCGGCCTGAGATAGGCATGGCATACATGACGCTCCATGCGGCCGCACCTCCGCCCATCCATCCGTAGATGTTGTTGCCCGGAATCCATCCCTGGAAATCTTCGGCATACTGCAGGATTGCGAGGCTTACCTGGTGCTGGTTGTTGAGGCATTGGGAGGACATGGCCATTTTCTTCGACTGGGCTATTGCAGGAAGAAGCATTGCGACAAGAATTGAGATGATCGCAATGACCACCAGGAGCTCAATCAGCGTAAACGCTGTTGAGCGCTTCCGTCTTCGCAAAGAGGCTATGCCGGACACAGTCGCCCTGTGGGCTACGCCTTGGCAAGCGAGCAATTCGATGAGGGTGAACTGTTCCCCGGATTTTTTTAAGCCAGCAGACATCATACACCCCTTTGATTCTATTATATCACATCAGGCTTGTAATTTTAAGGCAATTCAACCAGTTTCTCAGATAAACGCTCACGGGGGAAGGATGACTTCCATGAAATTCTGCCTGCAGTAGTACCTGATGGCAAGCTCTCCCTTGAGCTCGGTCTCCTTCACATTGATGCAGTGGCCGTCGAAAAATGCAAAATTTGCTCCATTGTTGTGGCGTGTATGGACATTTACATGGGAATATGAATTTTCCGGTTCGAAATAGCAGTACTGCGGACGTGAACCGCTGTTCATGACCGTATCGGCCAGCATGCCGAACTTGTCCGGCTTAGGGCATCTGGAAAAATTTATCCATCTGTCCCATGCGCTGTTCTTTGTTTCGACATATGTCCAGCTCTGCCATGGGAATCCATTCCAGGAACCGCTCGCGTTCACTGACAGGATCCCGTATGCGGTCCAGGTGCTGTTGTAGGTGGAGGACCAGTCGAACTTCTCCGGAGGATTCTGGCTCGGGCAGAACAGGGAAGTCCCATTCTGGAGATATACCCCCGGATCAGGTCCGCCCCAGCGTTCCGTCACCTTGGCCACCATCACGGTCCATGGCATTATATGGTTGATGACATTGTATACGTACTGGCTGGGTATCCACCCGTTGTAGTCTTCGGAATACTGGGTGAGGGCGAGGCTTACCTGGTGCTGGTTGTTCAAGCATTGGATTGCGAGCGCGGTCTTTTTCGCCTGGGTGATTGCCGGTAGGAGCATAGCGACGAGGATTGCGATGATCGCAATGACCACGAGCAGCTCGATCAGGGTGAATCGAGTTGCTCTCGCCTTCGCTCCATGCTTACGCATGCCAGCTTCCGCCTTCGCAAAGAAGCTAAGGCGCGACAAGATGGCGAGCACGGCCACTAGGAGCTCAATCAGCGTGAAGCACTTCCTGGATGCAGGCATCTCGATGAACGTAAACGGTGATTTTTCCATGGATGCTGGGCCGGCCGTCATATTGAACACCCCTTTTTGGCTCATTTATCATAGGAGCCACGGTACTAAAAGCCTGAAATGCGCAAGCCTGTCATATGACAATATCCCGTCCAGGAAGACAGTCAAGCAGAAATGTAAGTTACATGAATGAATTTTAAATAAATTTTCAATAGCCGTATTGACAAGAATTGAATCAGGAATATAAATTACAGTAAATTACATTAATAATTGGTATATGAAATACAGTGGACCTGCATGAAGCGCTCGTCGCCGGACAGCATGTCCTTGTTCCATTTGAAGGAAGGGGAAGCAAAAGGATTTAAATGAAGCACAGCATAAACGACATTGCTAAGATGGCCGGATGTTCAACGGCCACCGTATCCAGGGTGCTTAACAACATCGGGCAGATAAGCGACGAGACGCGCGAATCGGTGCTCAGGGCGGTGAAGTCGGTGAACTATGTCCCACGCGGAACCGTAGGAAAGAAACCGAAGACGCCTTCTTCCCGGAGCAGGGGTGGGCGGACCATTGAGCTTGTCTTCTGTTTCAGCGACGTGGTCGAATATCTTTCGGTCGGAGGGCAGGATCTGGATGTGAGGAAGGCGGATTACGCCGCGATCGAATCGCAGCTTGACGGCCAGCTGAGATACGGATCCTCATTCTACAGGATGATCAGTGAAGGCGTGATCGAGGAGGCCAGAAGGAGCGGATTCAGGACGATTGTGCGCTGTATCAGGAAGGACCATGTCAACAGCCCCGACTTCATCAGATCCCTCCATGAGGACGGAATAGAAGGGCTAATAATGTCGGGTGTATATGCCGAAGGTCTTGGGGATTTCATAATGGACTGCAATATTCCGATGGTCCTGGCCGACCAGATGGCAGGCGCCGGCCCGGTTGAGATCACTACGGACAACCTTGAAGGGATATCCATCGCGTTCGACCATATATACGGCCTTGGCCACAGGAAAATAGGTTTTATCAGGGGCGACGACAATCCTGCTTACCGGGAGAGGCTTGTTTCCTTCATATATAAGATGGCCGAAAAGGATCTTGACGTCAGGAAGGAATGGATTTACGAGGGTCAGAACAATGTGCTTGCCACCTCCGAATGGTGTTCGAAACTCATCAAGGCGGGGAAAAGGCCTACGGCGTTCATATGTTCAAATGATTATGGCGCGCTTGGCGTAATAAGGGCGGCCTCAGACTGCGGAGTGAAGATACCATCGCAGCTCAGCGTCATAGGATTCGACGATATCGAGACTTCAACCCTTGTCACTCCGCCTCTTTCGACGATCAGAGTCCCGCAGTATGAGATTGGAAGAAGATCCGTCAAGGAGCTTGTGACCACCATGGGCAATGGACATTCCGAACAGGGGTTCCAGTGCCGCATGAGGCTGACGCCGAAGCTGATCGTGCGCGAGTCTACGGCGAAAGCATGAAAAGAAAAATAACAATATGGAGATAAATATGAGGATTCTTAGAAAGGCGATGTTGGCAGGAGTGGCTTTGATATTTTCCAGCGCCTGGGTTTCTTCCGCGGCAACATTGGGCATTGATGCGGAAAAAGGGATAAAGGTTTCGACTGGCGGGGCGACATCCTTCATCCTGGGTTTTCCTGAGCTGAGGGGTGATGGCGAGAAGAT
>CAZDNQ010000541.1:0-3722 GCA_964506605.1 uncultured Victivallis sp.
GACGCCGATCTTCTTCGCGTAGTATGATTTCGCCATGGCGCCGAACATCTGCTGGGGCGACTTTGCAGTCGAAGGAATATGCAGGAGATCCGGGAACTGGTGCTCGAAGAACTTCACCCACCCGGGGCAGCATGACGTGAGGATTGGAAGGTTCTTGTTCTCCTTAAGCCTGTTCATGAACTCCGTGGTCTCCTCCATGATCGTGAGGTCTGCCGCGAAATCCGTGTCAAAGACCTTGTCGAATCCGAGCATGCGGAGCGCGGTGACAAGCTTGCCTGTGCTTATGGAACCAGGTTCAAGACCGAACTCCTCGCCGATTGCGACACGGACCGCCGGAGCGGTCTGGACGATGACATGCTTCGTCTCATCGTTGAGGGCGCGCCATACGTCATAGGTCCTGTTCATCTCGGTGAGGGCGCCGACGGGGCATGCCGCGACGCACTGCCCGCAGAAGGTGCACTTCGTCTCGGCAAGCGGCTTCTCGGAAGCGGTGGAGACTATTGAATTGAACCCCCTCCTGACGCCGGAAAGTATGCCGACGGTCTGGATGGTGTTGCAAGCGGTCTCGCAGCGGCGGCACATGATGCATTTGTTCATGTCGCGGACGATTGACTCGTTCGCCAGATCGATCTTGCGCTTGGACTGTTCGCCCTTGTAGATGATCCTGTGGAGGCCCATCTCCTGGGCGAGCGCCTGGAGTTCACAGTCGAGGTTCTTCTCGCAGGTCAGACAGTCCTTCGGATGGTTGGAGAGCAGCAGGTCGAGCATTGTCCTCCGGGCGTTGATTGCCCTGAGAGTATGCGTCCGGACTTCCATGTTCTCCTCGACAGGCGTGCAGCATGCGGGGGCGAGATTGCGTCTGCCTGAGACTTCAACCACGCACACGCGGCATGAGCCTATCCGGTGCTCCAGGTTGAAGCAGTCCAGCTCCATGTGGCACAGAGTTGGTATTTTTATATCAAGCTGCCTGGCCGCCTGGAGAATCGTGGAATTCTCCTCCACAGCCACAGGCATTCCATTTATCCTAAGCTTAACCATCTTGGATTTGTCATCAATTTGTTTTTTTGTCTTTTTAGCCATGATACTTTCAGAAATGGTTTATGATTTTATTGTTTTTTAAGGACTCAATTCTTGTCTATCGCGTGGAACTTGCATGCCTCATGGCATACGCCGCACCTGATACACTTGCTCTGGTCTATGACATGCTTCTGCTTCCTTTCGCCTGATATGCAGGCGACCGGGCAGTTCCTGGCGCAGAGGGTGCATCCCACGCAGTTGTCGTTGATCGAATACGTAAGCAGTTTCGCGCAGACCTTCGCCGGACATTTCTTGTGATCGACATGCGCGAGATATTCGCTCTCGAAATTCTTAAGCGTCGAAAGCACGGGGTTCGGCGAAGTCTGGCCGAGTCCGCAGAGAGCAGTATCCTTGATGTTCTCCGAGAGCTTGCGCAGCTTCGCGAGTATTTCATGTGTGCCGTTTCCGATCGTGATCTCGTTCAGCATCTCATGCAGGCGCTTGTTGCCGATCCTGCATGGGGTGCATCTGCCGCAGGACTCGTCGAGGGTGAAGTCGAGGAAGAACTTGGCGACGTTGACCATGCAGTCGTCCTCGTCCATTACAATCATTCCACCTGATCCCATCATAGAGCCGAGGGCTATCAGGGAGTTGTAGTCGATGGGCGTGTCGAGATTTGCCTCGGTGATGCATCCGCCGGACGGACCGCCGGTCTGCACCGCCTTGAACTTCTTTCCGCCCTTGATCCCTTCACCGAGCTTGAAGATGATGTCGCGGAGTGTTATTCCCATCGGGACTTCGATGAGCCCGACCTTGTTGATCTTTCCGGTGAGTGAGAAGACCTTGGTCCCGGGCGAATTCGCAGTGCCGATCTTCTTGAACCAGGCTGCGCCGTTCCTGATGATGGCGCAGGCATTCGCATAAGTCTCTACATTGTTGACGATCGTTGGCTTCTTCCAGAGACCGGATATGGCGGGGAAAGGAGGTTTGAATCCCGGTTCGCCGCGCTTGCCTTCAACTGAATGTATAAGAGCCGTCTCCTCGCCGCATACGAATGCGCCGGCCCCGTATTTGAGCTCGATGTCGAAATCAAAGCCGGAGCTGAAAATATTCTTGCCGAGGAACCCCATGGCCCTGGCGTCGTCTATTGCCTGATGGAGGCGTTTCACCGCGAGCGGATATTCGGCGCGGATGTAGATGACTCCGTTTCCAGAACCTACCGCATATCCGGCTATCGCCATCGCCTCGAGCACGGAATGGGGATCGCCTTCCAGGACCGCACGGTCCATGAATGCACCGGGATCGCCCTCGTCGGCGTTGCATACCACATATTTTTCAGCGGACTTCTGCGCCGCCGCGAACTGCCATTTCTTTCCGGTCGGGAAACCACCGCCGCCCCTGCCACGGAGACCGGACTCGAGGATCGTGTTCACGACGTCAGCCGGCTTCATGGAGGACAGCACCTTGGCAAGCGCCTGGTAGCCTGAACGGGCAATATAGTCGTCGATGCTCTCCGGATTTATCCTGCCGCAGTTCCTGAGGACAATCCTCGCCTGAAGCGCGGACTCCTTGTTCTCCTCCTCCTCGGGATAGTACCAGGTTTTCGCCACCGGCTGGACACCTGCCGCCCTGACAGTCTTGGCGATGATCGCCTTGGCCTTGTCCGCGGTCACGTTTCCAAAGATGACGCTTGACCCGCCATCCCTGTCGATGACCTCCAAGGTCGGCTCGCTGTGGCAGAGCCCCATGCATCCGACCGGGATTATCCTTATTGAATCCTGGAGGTTCTGTTCGGCCACTTCCTTCTTCAGCTCATCGAGCACTGGCGTGGTGCCGGCGGCGATGCCGCAGGTGCCCATAGATACGAGGATGTCGGTCTTCACATTCCTGGAGAGGCCGCCATTGAGCTTCTTCTCGTATTGCTTCAGCTTGTCTGGTGTATTTATTATTGTCATTTCCATATCCTTAAATTGATGAATAGTGAATCCTATTTGCAGTCCTCGATGATCTCGGGAACCTTCTTCGGTGTTACATTGCCGTAGACCTTTTCATTGACCATCACGACCGGCGCCAGGCTGCACGCGCCTACGCAGCGCAGTCCGCCGAGGGAGAACTTCATGTCCTTCGTGGTCTCTCCCATGTTGATGTCCAGGAACCTCCTGAATTCTCCGACTATCCCGTCCGCACCCTTGACGAAGCATGCAGTGCCGGTGCACACGTTGATCTTGTACTTGCCCAGGGGGACTGTCGTGAAATACGAGTAGAAACTGATCACGCCGAACACCTCCGAGAGGTGGAGGCCCAGCCTGTCCGCGACGAAGAGCTGCAGCTCCTCGGGCAGATAGCCGAATATGCCCTGCGCCTTATGAAGGGACTGTATCAGGAAGCCCCGGTTCCTGTCGACATCCTTCCCGAGGGGGAGGCTGGCGATATAGTCCTCAAGTTCCTTTTTCCTGTCGGGATACATCTTCAAAACAGAAGTATTCTCGCAGCATTCCTTGCACTGGTCTGTCATTTTAAACGGCTCCTTGGAATTTCAAAGGGCTGTTTAGAGCCCATTTTTTATCAAAATAATTTTGAAATATAATTGAATATCAAGATTTAAAAAGTATTTTTGTTAAATTATTAACAGAAAATTTTCCTTTATCATTTCCATAAAACAAAGAGCTGAAACATGAAAAAAGACAAGATAACGATAGCCGAGG
>CAZDNQ010000542.1:0-3721 GCA_964506605.1 uncultured Victivallis sp.
CCTTTCCCCGCAGTAATGCACGAACTTCAAGGTCCTGAACGCATCAAACCATGTATGGAAGGCCCAGACGATCTTATTCCTGTCATCTGGCGTATTGTCCACAATCTTCTCCCATTCATGGAAAAATCTGTTCTCAATTAGAAAAGATGCCAGCGAGCTGTCAATTCCACAAATGACATCCTCCCCGATCCGCTTCCCCGATTCAAATCCGCATTGAACTTGTACAAACAGCTTCTTCAGGATCTGGAATATCTCCGGATTATAGAAGCGGATATCGCCTGTCCCGTCCATTATCCGGGAGATCCGCGGCCCTGTCCCGAACGGGACCCGGTCGGACGGACGCGAGGAAGGATGCACTACCGTAGTGTCAACCTGTCCAATTGAGCCGATCTTCCTGAGCGCCTGCATGAAATAGAAATCCTCACCTCCGTTCCGCTTCCGCATGCCACCCGCCCTGACATAGTCCCTGGCGCGGAAAGCCATCGCTGATCCGAGGACATGGTACGCATATGGCGACTGCGAAATCCGCAGCCCTTCGACATAATATCTCATGAACAGCTCGTATCTTGTGATCGCGGCATCCTCTTCCGGCGTAGCACCCGGCTGGTGGGCGAAGCTTATCGACGCGCCGGCGGTCTTCGGATGGTCCTTGAAGAAAGCATTTATGGACTCAAGATAGTTTCCCTCGACAATTGTGTCGGCGTCCAGCGAAATCATCAGGGGCGAACCTCTGTCGAAATCAAGGTGTTCGAGCGCCATGTCCATACCGAGTTTCCTTGCGGCTCCGACACCCTCCTTCGGATTGATCCCCCTCCCGTCCCCGGACGCGTCGATCCAGTGCAGATTGAGCCTGTCCTGGCAGGGGAATTGCGAATTCCGCAGGGATTCGAGCATGCGGGAATTCTCCTCAAGCCCTGCGGGATCCGCAGATGCTGCAGGCGGATTGTTGACCACAAGGACCACCGCCGAATCATCGAGGAGAGCCTGCGGGTTCCGTGAAAGGGATTCGAGCGTCCTTGGAAGGGATTCCATCTCTGCATAGGCTGGAATCACTACGGCATTCAGGCATTTCCGCCGTGGAGGATTTTCCAGGGCGCGCCCATCCTTGTTTTTTGCGATATATTTTTCAAAACTCATGCTTTTAAAACATCACTGTTAATGTATTGTTGGAAATCTGTCATCATCAAGTTTGTTTTCATTCAATATCATTACACGAGGTTATCATGAAGTTCAACATCTTTGACCTGCTTCTGCCAAGGGAAATAAAATTCTTCAAATATATGTCGAACCAGGCGGAAATCTTCATCGAGAGCTGTGAGACCTTCAAGAAGATGGTTGCAAACATCGACACCGCCAGCGAGGGCGAGACCAGGAACATGATAACGAGGATAAACGAGCTCGAGCAGAAGGGCGACGATCTGGAACACCTCATCATCGACGAACTGCACAAGACTTTCATAACCCCCCTCGACCGCGAAGACATCCACATGATAGCGATTAATGTCGACAAGTCCCTTGATATCCTGAACAGCATAGCCAGGAAGTTCGAGATATACGGCGTGAAGAAGGTCCCTGTCAACGTCTGCCGCTTCGCCGACGTCATCGTAGAGATCTCGAACGAGCTGAGGAACCTCTTTGTCGCACTGGAGAAAAAGGACGACATCAACGGGATAGTCAAGAAGATGCACGAACTTGAGAACAAGGCTGACCTCCTGTTCTACACCAGCGTGGCGGAGCTTTTCAGCGACGACAGGTACAGCCCGGTTGAGATCATCAAGTTCAAGGAGATATACGAGCATCTCGAATCAATAGTCGACTCAGTAGACTTCATTGGAAAAATTATCAGGGGCGTTGCCGTCAAGCAGAGCTGATCAATGGTATCAACCTTCACTCTCGTTGTCGTAGTCGTAGCCCTGGCAATCATGTTTGACTTCCTGAACGGCTTCCACGACGCCGCAAATGCAATAGCGACCGTCGTCGTTTCAAAGACACTTACGCCGTTCCAGGCAGTCCTGCTCGCAGGCTGCGCGGATTTCGTCGGTTTCTTCCTGTTCGGGACAGCCGTCGCAAAGATGGTCGGAAAGGGCGTGATAGTGCCTGAACTCATCAGCCTGCACCTCCTGCTCGGGGCCCTGGTGGGCGCCATAGTATGGAATCTAATCACCTGGCTGCTTGGCCTCCCGACGTCTAGCAGCCATGCACTCATAGGCGGCCTTATCGGAAGCGGCCTGGTGGCCGTAGGCCCAAAGGTCGTGATCTGGGCCGGAGTCATAAAGATCTTCTCCTTCATAATAGTCGCCCCCTTCCTTGGAATGCTCGGCGCGATGATCTTCACTGCCATAATCCTATGGCTTTTCAGGAAGACGAACCACCGGAAATCCGCATCCATCTTCAAGAAGCTGCAGCTTGTTTCGGCGGCATGCTACGGGGTCGGGCATGGCACCAACGACTCGCAGAAGACCATGGGAATCATCGCCCTTGTGCTCTTCGCAGGCGGCATCAACAGCGAGTTCAAGCTCGACAACTGGGTCATACTCACCTGCTACTCGGCCCTCGCTCTCGGAACTATCTGCGGCGGATGGCGCATTGTGAAGACCATGGGCACAAGCATAACGAAGATTCATGCAACCGAAGGATTCTGCGCTGAGACATCTGCGGCAGTTGTCCTGCTGGGCACGCAGCATTTCGGAATCCCCGTCAGCACGACGCACGTCATAGCCGGCTCAATCATGGGCGTCGGCAGCACGCAGCGCGCACCGGTCAGATGGATCACCGCCCGCAAGATTGTCTGGGCGTGGATAATAACGATTCCGGCATCTGCGACATTCGCAGCCATAGCATATTTCGTATTCAGCCAACTGCTGACTGTGGCGAAATAGGAAAATTCCACTGGATGGTTGGATTAATGGATTGCTGGATGGCTGCGCGCCAGCACGGAATCCTGTAAAACATCCATTCATCCAATAATCCATTTCCCCTTGCTTCCGGCCTATTCGATCTCGACCAGCTTGTACTTCCTCGTCCCGAGCTTCTTCTTCTCGAGTATGCCGGTGATGAGATAAGGATCCTTCCTGTGGATCCTTTCAAAGAGATGCTTCCCGGGAAGCAGTCTCCTGCCGGCGGGAAGCCCTGATTTCAGTAAATTCCCGGTCTTGATAAGGTCGAGTGTCGCCTTCTCAATTCCGGCGAGGTTGTCGGAGGCGAGGATGCCGATGTCGGGCACAAGCGAGGGAGTGCTCATCCCCCAGCAGTCGCAGAAGATGGTTATGTTCATCAGCACATTGATATAGAAGACGTTCTCCGCGCCCATTTCTTCGACGACCGCCTTCGTGACAAGGGCCAGGCCCTCCTGGAAGGGCTGGAATGTGTTTCCGGTACGCTTGAGAGATTTCACCGGACACGCCATCACACAGTGCCAGCAGTATGTGCAGTTGTGGTAGAAGATCTCGTAGTTTCCTTCCTTCGTGAACTTGTTGGCATGGTTCTTGCATTCCCTGATGCACTTCCCGCAGCGGATGCATTTCGATTTGTCCCAGCTGATCCCGCCCTCGAGCCCGTGGATCTTGCGCCTGGTCTCTCCGGGCACCACTCCCATCGCGATATTCTTGCATGCACCTCCGAATCCGCAGTCGCCGTGCCCTTTAATATGGCTCAGCACGATCATCAAGTCGGCGTCCAGCACCTCCTTGGAGACCTTCGCCTCATCGAGCTTCCCGTAGCC
>CAZDNQ010000543.1:0-3714 GCA_964506605.1 uncultured Victivallis sp.
GCCCGCGGTCCACAAATACTGGCCGTTGCCGTCCTGCATTTTGCGGATCTCGCGCATTATGCGGGGCCAGTCGTACTTATGGCCTTCAGAATGACAGCCGTCGAACCACAGCAGGTCTATCTTCCCGTGTCCGGTGAGTATCTCGCGGATCTGGTTTATGAAATAGTCGTCATAGGCCTTGGGATCGGAATATACCGGACAACTGATGTCAGCCGGGGAATAGTAGAGCCCGACCTTGAGACCGTGCCTCCTGCAGGCGTCCGCGAACTCCTGCACCACGTCGCCGCGCCCTTTCTTCCACGGTGACGATGCGACGCTGAAGTCCGTGTATTTCGACGGCCAGTTGGCGAAGCCGTCATGGTGCTTCGCGGTGAGGACCATGTATTTGGCGCCGGCGTCCGCGGCGGCCTTTGCCCATTCATTGCAATCAAGCTGTTTAGGATTGAACTTCCTGGGATCCATCGGCTTGCCGTCCCAGTCGCGGTGCCCCTCGTGGAATGTCCTGATCCCGAAATGGAGGAATATCCCGAACTCCCAGTCCTGGAACTCCATCTGCCATGCTGAAGGAATGCATTTTGACATATATCAATCCTTTTTATATGATGCTGGATGCTTGATACTGGATGCCAGATAAAAAAAACAATCCTGCATCCTGTATCTTGCATCCTGTATCGAATTTTTGCAACTGACAACGGACGACTATCTACTGACAGTTTTTTTTTATTTCACCAGATAAACCGGCACGCTGCCCGCCGCCACCGATCCATCCGTTAACGTTATTTCATTCCCCCAGATGTCCAGCGCAGCTGAACCTGCAGGCACCTTGAGCTTCCTGTCCTGTCCGTCCATGCTCCAGCAGACGGTCACCTGCTTTCCGCGGACGGATTCGAAGGCGTAGCACTCGACGCCGTCGGCCTCGGTGCGTTCCTTGAATGCGGCGCCGTCGGTCAGCCATGCGAATACCGCACGTGCCGCGAGGAGGGGCTTTACCGCGCGCCCAACCTCAATGGCGCGGCATGAGCTCTCGCCTTCCGCCGGATCGAGATGGATCGCATAGTAGAAGAACTTCTGGACTCCGGCGGCGCGCAGGCAGGTGTCGTACCTGACAATGTATTCAGGCTGGATATTGTATCTCAGGCCGGGAGCGTCGGGCTTGAGGAACGAACCGAGTTCGAAGACTCCGCCCTCTGTGTTCCAGACAGGTTTTACCTTGCCGAACTTCTCCTGCCACTTCTTCCACTGGTCCGCCTGCAGCTGGCAGCGGTTCTGGTTTGCAGGACCTCCTGCGATCGCATCGCTGTAGTCATGAAAGGAGAACACGTCGAACAGATCGGTTCCGCCCTGCAATGCGCCTTCCGTCCATTTCTCATGGCCGGCATATGTGTCGACACCGACTATGGAGGCCTTTGGATTGTTTGCGGCCGCAGATGCCTTCGCCTGGCGCATGAACTCCACGTACATCGCCGGATCACCGCCTGCGCTGAAGAACCACTCGCCCCACGGCTCGTTCCAGATCTCCCAGTCGTCGATGCGCCCCTTGTAGTGGCTGATCGCGGTGTCACAGTAGTTCCTCCATTTCTCCTTCCAGTCGGCGCGTGTGGGGAGCGTCCAGTAGCTCCAGTATCCGCCGCGGTCCTTGCTGCCCATCCATGGCGGAGCGCCGTCGAGCATCCCGAGTATCATCAGCCCTTCTTTTTTCGCAAGATCAACATTCTCATCGTAGAATTTGAATTCGCCCTCCTTCGGCTCGAGCGAGTTCCATTTGCCGATCATGGATGCGTCGTGCATGCGCACCCAGCGCTGTCCGGTCAGCTTCGCGATCTGGATATAGTCGCCGACCAGCGGGATGTGCGTCCCGAAATATGAGACCCTCGGATCAGGAAGCTCCACCGGACGGGGGAGGCGCGCCCAAGTCATCTCCTGCTTTGCAGAAACCTGGCCGCCTTTCGCGTCAACGAGCATCGCTGACATCTTGAAGATCCCTCTCTTCATAGCATCGGCAGCAACCTCAAGCGTTCCGGCATCGGGAATTTTCAGGTCCGCCGTTCCGAGCTTTTTCCCGTACAGATCCTGGGCTTCGAGCCGGATCTTCAGGTCATCCTTGGCCGCGGGAGAGACAGCTGTCTTGAATATTGTCTTTTCCCCGTCGAAGAAGATGTGTCCTACCCGGTCGCAGCTGACCGTGAACTCATACGGGAAATTCTCATAATACTCCTTTGACGGTTCCGGTCTGGCCTCGACCATGATCCCGTCCAGGAAGACGGTATAGTCGAAATCCCTTTGCGGGAGGTTGATCTGGAGCCAGGTGAACTTCTTGAACTTCTCCAGCTTCCCCTTAAACGTGAATCTTTTCCATTCAGTGTTCAATTGAAATTTGGAGAGCCATATGTTGGCGTCTGCAAAACCTGCGTCAAGCTTGATCTCCTGAGAAGCCTTGGCCCATAAGCTGACACTATAGGCCTGTCCCTTTGTAGTCGATATTGCTGGCGACCTGATATAGCCTGAGGCGCCTTTTGGCATGTCGATCGAAAGTGATTTTGTCCCAACTGCCCCTTCATTGGAAAGCCTTGGGCGCGGATCGAGGAGTTTGATGCTGTCGGTGCCTTCGACGTGGAAGGACCAGTTTTCAGGGATGCCGGCCTCGAAGGATGCGTTCGACAGGATGTTCCCTTCCGGCGGCGGCGGGATCAGGGAAGGATCAACAATCTCAATGCTGGCGTCGTCCATCCAGAATATCGCAGGTGAGTTCACCCATACGATGAGGATGACATTCTCGTCCTTCGGCATTTCCGCCTGCACGCTGAACTCGCGCCATTCCGGGGAGAGCGTCGCGCTCTCGGTCCCATATGTCTGGTAAGGGCCGTCCATCTGTCGGAACCCGAAGGTCAGCGTGGTGCTCGGGCTTCCGCGCATCCAAAATTTGCCATTATAGATTTTTCCCTTATCGGCTTTGAACAGATGGATGAACTGCACTGCGCCAGAGGTAATCCTTTTAGCCTCTATCTTCTGGCAGGCCTTGCCGGAATGGGGGTTGGTCTCGTCGCGGGAGTAGGAGGCCCCGACATCGGCCCAGGAGGAATTGTCGCTCCAGTTCGCGCCGACCTCGCCGGTGATCTCCGCGTTCGCATGCCAGCCAGCGCCTTTGGCGGGGACAGGCTGGAACTTCATCTCGAAATCATCCTGGAAAACAGTCTGCCCATAGGCACTTCCAGTTATGGCCAGCCCGAGCATGACGCTGAACAGATGGTTTATCCGCATAATATTCTCCTGTGTGGTATGTGGTTTATTTTAATGTTGTGATGCATGATCAATTCCATCAACAATGCTGCTGAATTAAAGAAAGTAGCGCGGGGTATCACCCCGCGTCTTCCTCGGGATACTATCCCGAGTTACTTCCAGTACGATCTTAACTTTATAATAATCAATATAATCAAGGTAACCCCAGTCCTAGAATCTCCAAATCGCCAGCTCCACAGATCGCCAGATCGGTTCAGTTCCTGAATTCCGGCCTGACCCAGTTGCCGGTGACCATCCATGAATCACCGCCGGGTGGGGCGGAATATGTGTCATCGACTTTCATCTTTGTGACGTGTCCGTCGCAGAAGAGCCAGTTCTGCATCTTTCCGTGGATGATTGTGCTTCCGCTGCTGACATAATGGTTGGGGCCGACGCAGTTGGCGTCAATCTGGAAGCCTGCTACGTTCGTCCCCTTGC
>CAZDNQ010000544.1:0-3705 GCA_964506605.1 uncultured Victivallis sp.
ACAGTACAGCTTGACCAGGCTTCCCGCCTGCTCCATGATGAATTGTCAATATTCAAGGTGGGCTGAAATGCTTTTCCTGACCTTCCAGGTTGACAGGCAGCGATACGCAGTCGGCGCGAAGTCGGTCAGGGAAATCGTCCCGGTTGTGAAATTGAGGAGATTGCCCGGGAGCGGCAATATCGTAGGCGGAGTCTTCAACTACAGGGGGGAAATGGTGCCGGTCCTGGATCTCACCTGCGTCATTTCAGGCAGGGCTACAGCAAACCAGCTTAGTTCCAGGATAATCCTGGTCGACTATCCAGAGACTGCGGATAAAAAGCATATTCTCGGGCTCATGGCGGAACGTGTGACAAGTACGGCGGACTGCGATGAAGGGAAGCTATCAAGTCCCAACATAGAAATACCCGGTTCGCCCTGGCTGGGCAAGATATCGGCGAGCGGAAAAGAAATGGTACAGGTTGTAAGGATAGAGAACCTGCTCCCCGAGGACATAAAGGAAACGCTTTTCAAGGAACCGAGGCAGGTCTCCCTATGATAGAAAGATTCCTATGTGACAGGATCGGGCTCAGCTATGAGTCGCTTGGGCGCAGGAACGTCGAGAAGGCCGTCTCCGCGCTGATGCTGAAGTATGGATTCTCCTGCGAGGACGAATATTTGGAGCTCGTGAGGAAATCCACCGGCCATTTTGACGAGCTGGTCCATTCGATGCTGATTCCGGAGACCTGGTTCTTCCGCTACGGCGAATCATTCGCGTTCCTTTCCAGGCATGCAAAGGAGCATCTGGCGCCCCTGGGCAGACCGGTACATGCGCTGAGCATACCCTGTTCCAGCGGTGAAGAACCTTATTCGATTGCCATGACCCTCCTTGATTCAGGCGTGCCTCCGTTCCTGATCCATGTTGACGCGGCAGACGCGAGCGGAGCCGCAATCGATAGCGCAAGGGAGGGCTCCTATGGACCGAACTCGTTCAGGGGGGGTATTCCGGAATCAATGCGGCGTTACTTCGATGTCAAAGGGGAAAGGCATGAGGTTTCGAGCCAGGTGAAGGAGCTTGTAAAATTCCGCAGGAACAGCATTTTCGACCATGACTTCACGAAGGGCAGACCTGTCTATGATCTTGTTTTCTGCCGCAACATGCTGATCTACTTCTCCCCTGAAAAGCAGGCCGAGTCGCTGTCAATTTTATCCGGACTGCTTTCCGAAGGAGGAATGCTCTTCCTGGGCCATGCGGAATCAGGGATCTTGAACCGCGACGACTTCATATCGGCGAAATATCCGTCGAGTTTCGCTTTCAGCAGGAAAAGCCATCCAGGGAAGCAGCATACAGGCCGCAGCAGCGGGAAAGCCCAGGCAGCGGCGATGCCGGAGCATGCCAGCGCGCCGGAGCCAAAGCCCGCCGCAAAGGCGCCACACAAATCGCGCTCCGGTTTTTCTGAATCCACCGCGACAAGGACGGAAGGCCCTGACAGGGGCAAGATACTGAGGGAAGCCGCTGAAATGGCGGACAAGGGAGATCTCAAAGAGGCCGAAGAGCTCTGCCTCAGCTATCTCCAGCAGGACAAACTGAATCCTTTCGCCTATTATGTCCTTGGAGTCATAGGCCTGTCGGCAGGCAGGCTGGACGATGCGGAAAAGGCTTTCAACAAGGCCATCTACCTCGATCCCGGCTATTATGAAGCGCTGGTGCATCTCGCGCTGATCAAGGAGAGGCAGGGAGATCGGGACAGGGCTTCAATCATAAGGAAACGCGCTGAAAAGGCTGCAGTTCCGGCAAGATAATGAAAAACGAAATGAACAACAACAGATCTGATGACTCATGCTGGAATACCATCGGGGTATGGGGTTCCGGCAGGGCAAGCTGCCCCAGTCTGGCAGAGATGGTCCACTGCAGGAACTGCCAGGTCTTCATCGACGCAGGCGGCGATCTGCTGAACCGGGAACCGCCGCCGGGATACATTGAAGAGTGGTCGGAGTTCATCGGTCAGAAAAAGGAGGAGCGGAAGACAGATGAACTGTCCCTGATTGTATTCAGGACAGGTGGCGAGCTGCTTGCCTTCCCGTCGCAGATATTCAAGGAGATCATCAATCCGCGCCCCATCCATAGAATACCGCACCGTTCCGACGATGTCCTGCTCGGCCTCGCAAACATCCATGGCGAACTAAGGATCTGCTTCTCGCTTAAGGCACTCATAGGCGCCGCAGACCAGGCCCCTGCCGGTCCGGCGCCTGATACGGCGAAGATGATGGTGATCCAGAAGGACGGGGAGCCATGGGTCTTTCCGGTGGACCAGGTCCTTGGGGTTTTCCGCTGCGAAGAGGACAAGCAGCCGAACTTGCCTGTCACCATTTCCAAGGCTTCAGGAACGTTCACCAGGAAGGCTGTCGTGATAGAGGGGCGGGAAGCCGGGCTGCTTGACGATGAGCTTGTCTTTTACACTCTTCAGAGGAGGCTGGCTTGAGCGGAACAAACGACATGAACGACTTCTCCATGCTCGGGCTTTTCAAGATGGAAGCCGAGTCCCAGTGCGCAGTGCTCTCGTCAGAGCTGCTGAAGCTGGAGGAAAACCATTCCTCCGCCGCGAAGATCGAGCCGCTGATGCGCGCGGCGCACTCCCTCAAGGGCGCGGCCCGGATCGTACAGCTCGATCCGCTGGTAAAGGTCGCGCATGCGATGGAGGAATGCTTCGTCGCGGCGGGAGAAGGCAAGCTCTCCCTCTGCTCCGAGGACATCGACATGCTTCTAGAAGGAGTTGACTGTTTTTCCAGCATCAAAGACTGTTCTGAAAAAGACATCCCGTCATACCTTGCGGACAACAGCGGCAGACTTGAGAAACTGGAAAAAGCATTTATAGGCATAAGGGACAAGACTTCACGTCCGAGCAATGCCTCTCCGGCATCGGCGCCCATGGAGGCTCCCGCTCCGGCAAATGTGAAGGCCGTGGTCGAACCCCAGGTTGATCTGCCCGTGCACACGAATGAGATCCTGAACGCCGTCGCGCCAAAACAGCAGGCGCACACCGACAAGGCCTCCCCTGAAAAGGAAGCAGTGGTCAGGATTTCAGCGGACAAGATGAACCGGCTCATGGGGCTTGCGGCCGAATCCCTGGTAGGTGTCAAACGGCTCCAGGGATTTGAGAAGAAAATCATGCAGCACAAGAAAAGACTCAGCGAGATATCGCAGCTGATCGACGATCTTGAACAGAACTCGATTGACTCCGACCAGCTATCCGAGATCAGGCGCATGCTCAAGGAGATCCAGTACAAGAATGACGAGCATTACCGCGACTACACGGAATATTTCGCGGATTTCGCAGAATATTCACGGATGATGGACAACTTCTCCGACAGCCTGTACCGCGAAGTCGTATCCTGCAGGATGCGCCCTTTCATCGAGGGAGTCAGGGATTTCCCGCGTGCCGCAAGGGATCTCGCCAGGAAGCTTGGCAAGAAGATAACTCTGGAAATCACAGGGGAGAACATTCCTGTTGACAAGGATATCCTTGACCGGCTTAACGCTCCGTTCACACATCTGATTCGGAATGCGGTCGACCATGGCGTCGAGACACCTGACACCAGGATCAGGAACGGCAAGAATGAAACTGGAACTATACGGATAGCAGCACGCCACTGGGCGGGCATGCTCAACATCTCAATTTCCGACGATGGCGGAGGCATAGACGTCGAGAAGATCCGCAGCAAGGCGGT
>CAZDNQ010000545.1:0-3705 GCA_964506605.1 uncultured Victivallis sp.
CAGGAGGGGTGCTGGACGGGAAGAGCAGGACATTCACGATACAGCCCCAGGGCCAGCTGATGAAGGCGGATGAATACAACAATATCATCATCGCCAGGAGGGATGGCGAGCCTGTGAGGCTTTCCGATATTGGAAAGGCCTTTGACAGCGTTGAGAATGAAAAATCCGTGGCCTGGTTCTGCACCAACGGCAGCCAGGAGAGGGCGATAGTCATGGCCGTGGAGAAGCAGCCAGGAGTAAATACGGTCAAGGTTGCAGAAGATGTGAAGGCGCTTCTTCCGGATCTGCAGGCGGCAATTCCGTCGTCAGTCTCGATAAATCTCCTGTTCGACCGGTCGCTGACAATCAAGAACTCGGCCTCGGAGGTCAAGTTCACGATGCTTCTGACGGTGGGGCTTGTAATCCTCGTGATCTTCATTTTTCTGCGCAACGTGCGTGCGACATTCATCCCGAGTCTGTCACTGCCTCTTTCCCTCCTGGGTACTTTCTCGATAATGTATCTTTTAGGATACAGCTTTGACAACCTGTCACTGATGGCGCTGACTCTTTCACTCGGATTCGTCGTTGATGATGCGATTGTGGCGCTCGAAAACATATTCCGGCACTTTGAGATGGGCAAGGATCCGATGCAGGCCGCATTCGACGGCTCAGGCGAGGTTGCATTCACAATTATTTCAATGACATTGTCTCTTTCCGCCGTCTTCATACCTGTCCTCTTCATGGGCGGAGTGGTTGGCAGGCTATTCAACGAGTTCTCGATGACGATAGGTACTGCGGTGCTGGTTTCGGGAGCAGTCGCACTGAGCCTTATCCCGATGCTTTCATCGAGATTCATGACAAGGAACGTCGCGCGCGACATGGAGCAAACCGGTGCGGATCGCAGGGGGATCTGGAAGTCCGTAGTCAAGTTCTACAGGGATACGCTCACGTGGAGCGTCCATCATACATGGGTGACGTTTGTGATATCGGCGGCTATCGTGGCCGCAATGTTCTGGATGTATTCGGCAGTGCCGAAAGGATTCGTGCCGAACGAGGATCAGAACAGGATAATGATAAACACCGAGGCGGAGCAGGGGGTTGGTTTTGAGGCGATGGTCTCAAGGCAGAACGCGCTTGTGAAAATAGTCCAGAATGAAGTCCCGGAGCTTGCCGCATTCATGTCACGCTGCAACAGCTCAAATTCGGGCTTCATGATGATAACCCTGAAGACGAAGAAGGAAAGGAAGAGGGGGGTGGAGGAAATCATCGCCGACCTCAGGAAGAAGCTCTCAGGCACTCCTGGCATCAGGGTCTTCATTCAAAATCCCCCTCCCATACAGATCGGGGCCCGCGGTGGCAAGGCTCAATATCAATACACACTTTCCTGCCCGGACACGGACCTTCTGTATAAGTTCGCTCCTGCAGCCGAGGCGAAAATGAACTCCATCCCTGAACTCATCGACATCTCTAGCGACCTGCAGATAACGACTCCGGAGATTGACATAGACATAGACCGCGACCAGGCTTCGAAGCACGGGATTTCGATCGACCAGATCGAGAATGTGCTCTACAGCGCATATGGCACGAGGCAGATAAGCTCGATATTCGCTCCGGACGACCAGTACAAGGTGCTGATGGAGCTCGAACCGTCCAAGCGAGGAACCCCGGAGGCCCTTTCCCTGCTATATGTGCGTTCCGATTCAGGCCAGCTCATTCCACTTGATATACTTGTCAAAAGGAAAGTTGTCGCAGGCCCGCAGTCCGTCAACCATACCGGACAGCTTCCATCCGTGACTTTTTCATTCAATCTGAAGCCTGGAGTCGCCCTTGGCCAGGCCGTTGAATCGATAGAGAAAAACATTATTCCTCTTTTCCCGGCCGGAGTTTCGGGTTCCTTCCAGGGCGTGGCGCAGGCGTTCCAGAAGTCAATGAAGGGAATGAACCTGCTCCTCATCCTGACCATATTCATAATCTACATGGTGCTTGGCATACTGTATGAGAGCTTCATCCATCCGCTGACGATCCTGACCGCCCTGCCTTTTGCCGGATTCGGAGCGCTCTTCGCTCTGTGGATCTTCAATATCGATCTGTCGATATATGCGTTCATAGGCCTGATAATGCTGGTTGGAATAGTGAAGAAGAACGGAATCATGATGGTGGATTTCGCGATCGAGGCCAGACGCCATGGGATGTCGCCCGAGGATTCCATAATCCAGGCGTCCACGCTGAGGTTCAGGCCGATCATGATGACATCTCTTACGGCGCTCATGGCTGGTATTCCGCTTGCCGTCGGCACCGGACTCGGCTGCGAGGCCAGGCAGCCTCTAGGCGTGGTGGTTGTAGGTGGAATAGTCTTCTCGCAGATATTGACACTTTACGCAACGCCGGTATTCTATGTGTGGATGGAGAAAATACAGACCTTCCTGAAGAGGAAGACTGCAAATAAAATATAGGGGGACATTTCCATGCATGAACTCGCCTTCAACGTAGGATGGGTGCTTGTCTTCATATTCACAGGTGCTCTCGCTGGAATAATCATTGTGATGCTCGCGCTGGCGTTTTTGCCCAGGATAATCGACAAGCTTACTCCTAACATCGACGAGGAGAAGGAGATCATACGCGGCAACCGCGCGGTCGCCGACTATTTCGGCAGGGTTGTCTCCGCAGGCATAATAGGGATCAGCATAATCGTCGCCGCCGCCGTCCTCGGCGGGATAATCGCATGCTTCATGCCGTGACTTGCAGACAAAAGCCCTTGCGGGCCCGACTACCAGCATATTCCGGACTGCCCTGCTAGGTTTTCAGCAAATGCCGTGGAACATGTGTAAAACAATGAAAAGATTCTTTTCAACATATCTGCTTCTTGTACTGATCTCCCTGTGCCAGCCGGCATATGCGCGCGGCGGCGGTGGATGCCTTCAGAAAGGCACGCTGATATCAACCCCGTCCGGCGAAAGGCCGATTGAATGCCTTGCTCCCGGAGATTCAGTACTGTCAGACATTGGCGGAAGGATTTCAGAGGGGAAAGTCCTGGATGTGATGGAGGTCTTTCCGGAAACCTATTTCGAGATCACCTGCGGCGGCAGCAAGATCATGGTGACCTCCTGGCATCCGGTCCAGACAGGTGAAGGAATCTTTAAACATGCTTCCAGCATCAGGCCGGGCGACAGCGTCTGTCTGTCGGACGGGGCCAGGATCATCAGTGCTTCGGTATCCGCAATAGAGGAGAAAAAATCCTCGCTGCCTGCCTACAATCTGCTTGTTTCACCCGGCGGAACCTATGTTGCGAACGGGATCTTGGTCCACAACAAGGGATGCTTCCTGCCCGACACCATGATAAGGAGGGCCGATGGTACCGAGACGCCGATAAGTTCAGTAAAGATAGGGGACAGGCTTCTGGCCTTCAGGAGCGGCGGCGAGATAACTGCGGCAACTGTCAGGAATGTTCTGGCACATCAGGTGGGCGAATACATGGTTTTGAGGACTGACAGGATGCTGATACGCGCTACGGCGGAACATCCTTTCTATGTCGGTGATTCTACTTTCAAGACGCTTGAGGCTCTCAGGCGTGGAGATTTTATCTTTGCTTTTGACGGCGAATGTCTCAGCGCCCAGCGGATTGAGGAAATTGCGCCAGTCAAGGAATCGGCAACTGTCTATAACCTCCAGACTGATGAACCGAATACTTTCTTCGCAAACGGTGTTGCCGTCCATAACAAGGGAGGA
>CAZDNQ010000546.1:0-3698 GCA_964506605.1 uncultured Victivallis sp.
CCGTCGCTGAAACCGAGAAGAAGGTCAGCCTGGTCAAGAAGTGGGAGGAGACAAAAGGCATTTTTAAGGAGATAGGCTTCATCTATATAGACGCCGCGGAAGGCAAGGAGAGCATAACTGTCTACAGGCTGTACATATCCAACGACAAGACAGGCACCGTATATATCCTAACTTTTGAGGGCCCGACAAAGTCATGGAACGATCTCTGGAAGAATATCGGAGAGGTTATCTTCAAGAACCTATCTATAGATGAAAGCGTATGACACCTCTGCAATGAATGATGGCGCAAACAAATTCGCTCCTGAGCTCTACCAGGAGATCCTGCTCGGGAACTCCAAGCTCTCGCTTACATACGATCCTGAAAGGAACTTCGACAACTGGCGCTTCGATGTGAACCGCAAGTTCCGCGAGCTCCTCGGAATGGAGCTTTTCAAGAAGGTTGAGCCAGGGTTTAAGAAAGGGCGTTCCGAAAAGAAGGAGTTCTTCAGCGAGACTCGTTTTGTCTTCACCTCCGAGGAAAACACCGACGTGCCATGCCACCTGCTTGTGCCTCTGGAAGGCAAGGCGCCATTTCCTGTGGTGATATGCCTGCAGGGGCATTCGACAGGCATGCATATCTCCCTTGGAAGGCCGAAGTACGAAGGAGACGAGGAATGCATACGTGGCGATAGGGATTTCGCGCTCCAGGCCGTGAAGGAAGGATATGCCGCCCTGGTCCTCGAGCAGCGCTGCTTCGGCGAACGTTCGGACATGCGTCCGAAGGACAGACGCAGTTTCGAGTCGACCTGCCAGCATGCGAGCATGGTGGAGATAATGCTGGGCAGGACAATGGCCGGCGCCAGGGTGTGGGATGTGTCCAAGGCTATTGACATGCTGAAGAATTTTCCTGAGATAGACATGAACAGGATCGGCTGCATGGGCAATTCCGGCGGCGGCACCATCACATATTATGCGGCCTGCATCGAGCCGAGGATCAAGATTGCCATGCCGTCATGCTGCTTCGGCACATACGAGGATTCCATAGGCAGGATAGACCATTGCGTGGACAACTACATCCCCGGGATAATGAGATATCTCGAAATGCCGGATCTGTCATGCCTGATCCCGGCCCGCCCTCTCGTGATAGTCGCCGGCAGGACTGACCCGATATTCCCGTTTGCGTCAGTGAAGAAGGCTTTTGAGAAGGTTTCTGTCATCTATGGGAAGGCTGGCGTCCCAGAAAGATGCGTGCTGGTTGAAGGCGATGGCGGACACCGTTTCTACGCGAAACAGGCGTGGGCGGAATTCCGCAGGCTCTCAGGATGGAGCAGGTAGATTTCGCCTCTTCCTCTTGATTTTTCCCGCCGTTTTTACTGCCGTCCTGCTTGGCGAAGACGGTAAGCCGATCAGAGATATCCTTGAGAAGGACGACCTGCACCTGAACAGGAAGGGCTATGAGAAGGTGACAGCAATAATCAAGCCTGTCCTTGAAAAGGAATACGGACAGGGCAAATAGTCCGGCTGACGGTCATGCTGTCCGGGAATTCAGTCCAGGTATTTCGTGAACAGCTTGAAGTCCTTGCAGCGCTCGTTTGGGGCTACAGCAGGCAGGAAGAATTCCTCCCCGCCATAGACATCCTTCTCTATCCATGTAACCGCGGCAGTGGCCACTTCCATGCCGGCCTCGTTGAACCACTGGAACCTGTAGGCGAACTTGAAGTCGGACTTGCGCACGTTCCTGAATGTCACCTGGACCTTCAGGAGACCGGATGGCAGCTCCTGCTTGTCGACGCTTACGACCTGCAATCTGTTGTCCAGGGCTGAATCGGTGATAACCCGCTTGTTCTTTACGAACTCCTTTTCCATGGCCTTGTCGGTGTTCTCGACAGTGTTCACTGGGGAGTTGCATGCGGAAAGCGCGAATATCGCAGCGGCGATCGCAGGGAGAGCCAGCAGTTTCATTTTCATATGTCCACCTCTGTTTTTGTTTCCAATAATATAACCCTACAAGATATAACTATCCAATTTCAATGTTTCCTGCCCATATGCAACTGTTGAGTCAATCGGCGCTCTGAAGCATGAACTCCGGGGCATGTTCAATCGAACTCGAAGAGCCTGACGGAGAGATTCCCCTGTCCGGTGTGGCGGGCATGGATTATCGCGCGTTTCTTTTCGACGGTGATTTCAACTGGTTCGGCGGAGACCATGGTGCCATCTTTTGAAACGGTGTTCAGCTTCAGCTTCCCGTCCGGCGGCCTTGGCAGCTGGCTGACCTGGTATTCGCAGGGCAGAGTCTGCCAGCAGCGCGTGTCGGCGGTATTGAATGTGTACTTGTAGATGCTGGTTCCGATCCATACTCCAATCACGCCGAGGGTTATTGCGACAGGGTCTCCGCTCTGGCATACGGCGACATATGCGGCCGCCGTAATGCCCTCCTTGATGATGGTGGATATTACAAGCCGGGTTATCATTCCCGGAAAGATTTCCGAATATTCCTGGGATACGACCGCATTCATTGCGGAGATGGTTGCTGTCTTGTATGATTTGCCTGATGAACTTGTGATCTCCAGGGCACCAATTGATACGGGGAAAGTTTCAATTTCGGAATATGCAACCCCTGAATAGCCGGTAGGCAGGATGATCTGGAACTTCTGCTCCTTGAGGGCGGGAGTGAGGCCATTTTCAAAAATGACATAGACTATGTCGGTGTTGAGGGGAAATGAGAACGGTTTGACATCCGACAGCTCATCCGGGACCTTGTTCGCCATGCGCTGGGAGGTCGTCACGTAGTACTGCTGGGCCAGCGGATTCCCGACATCCATCTTGTAGAGGTTCCTGAAATCGACGTCCGCCTCCGGGAAGTTGCCATCGAGCAGATAGCGGACGCCCGACATGTACGTCACGAATGGATTCATCAGGCTGCCATAGGTCTTGTTCGAATAGCTCTTCATGTCGTCATATGATTTCTTGACCTCGGGATGCTCCTTCTGCACGCCGTCGAAGGTGACAGTCTGTCCGGCCTTTTCTGATTCCTTCTTGTTCTCCTCCTCCTTGGCCTTTATTTCAGCCTCGAATTTCTTTTCAGCCTCCTTCTGGCGTTCGTATGCGCGGCGCAGTTCCACGTTGGCGCCTGAAGCGTCGCCGAGGGCGTAATAGTTGAGGGCCTTGTAGGTGTTGAGGAGGATCCTGTCGTAGTTGAAGCCGCTGTAGGGCAGGGCATTCTGGTTCGTGAAGGCGGCTCCGGTCTCGGCTCCCGCCTCGTGCACATTTATATTGGCCCACTCGTCAAAGGCCTTTATAATGGCTTCGCATTTCTCAAAGGCCTCGAGGCTCCCCTTGTAGTCGCCGGCATCGAACTTGATTTTCCCCTGCTCGAGCCTCCACATGAGATCATCGCCGGTATCGGTCCTGCTTTCAACCATCTGGTTGACAATCCTTGCAGACTCATCCAGGTTCCCGGTTGTGTAGGCTGCCATGAGCCCTTCCTTCTGCGACCTGGAGGTGTAGACGGAGGAGCATCCTGCTGCAAGGAACAGCGCTGAGAGCGCAGTATATTTGAAGAGGCTGTATTTCATTATGGAGATGAATCTGCGGGCGGCGATAGGTTACCAGCCCGGAGTTGCCCTTGGTGTTGCAGGTTCGACTTCCTTCTGCTTCTTCTCTATCTGCCTGCAAATCGCACTAACCGTGAGCACGCCGACCGACTTCACTATCCTGGC
>CAZDNQ010000547.1:0-3684 GCA_964506605.1 uncultured Victivallis sp.
ACAACAGCAGGATGCATGGTAGTCCTTTTAATACTCGCATATGTGCATTATCTCTGTTTCAAATAGAGATGGAATGTTGCATATAGGATTATCCCCTATGCTTTGCAAGTATTACCTCGGCCACCTTCTTGACCTGGCTTCTCAGAGATGCCGGCTCAGCAACCTCTATCAACCCGGCCTGGTTGAGGACTCTAATCATTATCTCATATTCAGGAACCACCGGTACGATTACTTTGAACTTGTCCTTGCCCATCTGCTCTATCTTCTGATCCTTGTGGAGCGGTTTTTCGGTGATGGACTTATGGATTGACTTGTCGCAAATGAGTTCCACGTTCTGGTAGTTCTTATATTTGAAAGGACCTTCCTTCTCAACGGAATCAATGATCTTTGTGTCGGGTTTGAATACCTTGTCGGCTATTTCAGCCTTTGTAATTCTGTGTATTGCAAAAGTCCTCCGTTCATCCCTCAGATGGCAATATCCGATGGTGAACCAGGCCCCGTCCCTGAACGCCAGGACATGTGGATCAAGTTTTCGCTTGCTTATCCTGTCCCCGGCATCCAAATATTCAATTTCGAGCGTGTGCTGCGTCTTCCAGGCTTCAAACACAGTGTTGAATATGTCCTTGTCGATGTTGACGCGGAGTCCCGGCGAAATCATCAGGGACTTCACGTATGCGGTGTCGAGGAAGTCGGGATTGTTGTTGGTAAGCTGGAAATCAACTGCAGTTCTGACCTGGCTCCTTAAAGGCTCCGGCATGATATCCTCGGTGATCCTTGCACCGATGACTGATGCCAGCATCTCGTGTTCCTCGAAAAGCGGGCATAGGAATTCCCAGCCATGTGACTTCAGGTAATATCCCTTCTGCTCGTAATCGTAGTCAATAGGGGCATCAAAATCGTTCTTCAGAGTGAGGATATCGCGCTGTATGGTCTTAGTGGTGCATAAGACGTTCTTGTTGCCGTATAGGTCGTCCTTCCTGAGTTCCGCGATGAAGCTGTTGCAGTTGGGGTATCTGTTTTCCTTGAGCATGGCGACGAATTTGACGAGACGCTGAAGCTGCTTTTTGTTGATAGGCATTGCCCCCTCCTTTGATCAAACCGGAGAACCGGTAATTTTCATGTATTTGCGGCCGGGAAATCTATATGGACATAAAATGTCTGACTCTACTAACTATAATGAATGGCAGATAAATATCAAACATGGAAAGGAATGAAAATGAAGACCATCGGAACAATCCACAGCCATCTCGCGGGACTCGAATATACATCGGCGCAGGTCCAGGCCGGGGATAAACTCACCCTTGAACGTGAACCTGCAAACCAGCACGACAGCAATGCGATAAAAGTCATGAATGAAAATGAGAGGATTGGATATCTTAACCGTCAGGACGCCTTCTGGCTCGCACCTCTGATGGACGGCGGACTGATCGAACTTAAGGCGATAACGCAGCACGGAGGATCACATACGGGCACTCCGGTGGAACTGGTCATAAAAACTACAAGCAGGGGCGAGACAATCCTGAATCCGAACAAACAGGATTCTCCCAAGGCCGTCCTGCACAACTCACTGCTTACGATCTATTTCAACCTGGACGGATATTCAGGTGATACGCTGAAGAAGGTAGTATCACAGTATTCAACAATGATGGGCGACGTGCTTATGCTCCCGGAGACGAAGCTCATATTCAACATAATTGTGACACGGCTGAAGGAACTCGAGAACCGTCCCGTACCGGGCGTAACTGATAAGCTCCGCGATTTCTTCAAGGAAATCAACTTTGGTCAGGCGATAAGCAATGAAGGCGTGACAGTGGTGCCGCTGTTCGGGAAAATCGACGATGACTGCAAGTATATGAGCTGTGGCGACGCCCTAGACAAGGAACTTCTCAACGTCCAGGAGGTCAATGAATCCGGTGTAGTGTCAACGCTCTCCGCGACAAACAGAGGTGAAAAGCCGGTTTTTATAATCAGCGGACAGGGGCTCAAAGGCGCCAAGCAGGATAGAATAGTTAATGTCTCGATCATCATAGACATAAAGACAGAGATCAAAGTACCGGTATCCTGCGTGGAGGCCCGGAGATGGCATTATTCAAACGACAATGTCTTCAGGAAGAGCAATGTCGCCGCCCCCGGGGTCAGGTACTGCATGAGCCTAGGTGTGAATGAAAGCCTGAAGGCATTCAAGACATACAGCGGTGATCAGGGCGCAGTATGGGATAGTGTTGACAAGGTTGCCGAGGAAAAGGGCGTAAAAAGCAAGACAGCATGCTTGAACGATGTCTTTGACAATTATGATAAAAGGCTCAAGGACTTTTCGGAAAAAATCAAGTATCCTGAAAAGGCCTGCGGGCTTGCTGTGTTCAACGGCTCAAAGCTGGTCTCAGTGGATTACTTCGGACATCCAGAACTTATGAAGGCAAGCTGGGATGACATCGTTAGGAGCGTGGCCCTTGGTGCCGTAGAGCCCGTGAATAAGACTGCAAGCAAAAGACAGGCCTCTCTAAAGGCTGACCAGGAGATAAAGAAGTTCCTGGAAGGGATCCTGGATAATGCAGCAGGGCCGGAACAGTCACCGGGCAAAGGCCAGTATGTCAGGAGCCAGTCCAAGAAGCATGAGGCTGGCCTTCTGATTGACGATGACAAGCTTGTGCATCTATCGGCGTACAAAATAAATTGAAAGTCAGCATGCCGCACCGTAGTCAAAGCAAAGACGAAGGCGGGTGTCTAAAAAAGGAGGTTTATCATGGCGCACAATCTACATTTCGAGGATGGCGAAGCATCGATGTTCTATTTCGGCGAGACCCCATGGCATAAACTTGGGACTAGGCTAGAGGAACCTGCGACTTCCACAGAAGCAATAAAAGCGGCAAAGCTGGACTGGAAGGTGACAAAGATTCCGCTCTTCGCGATTGATCCGGTCAGCAGGACTGTCTTAAATGTGGACAAGAAGTTCGCAATCGTCCCGGAACACAAGCTGGGAAAGCCGGACTGCCCGGTATTCGGCATAGCCGGTGAGGAATATACCCCAGTACAGAACCATGAGGCATTCAGCTTCTTTGACAGCATTGTCGGAGAGAAGCAGGCCATATACCATACAGCCGGAGCCCTTGGCCACGGTGAACGTGTCTGGATACTTGCGAAGCTGCCAAACAATATAGTCCTCACTGAAGATGATAATGTAGGAAAGTTCCTTCTGCTGAGCAACAGCCATGATGGCACATCGTCAATTAGCATAAAGTTCACACCGATCAGAGTGGTCTGTCAGAATACCCTTATTGCGGCCTTGGAAGATGGCAGAACCATCCAAGTTCCTCATTTGAGGGATGTGAAGGGACGTCTTGAAAAGGCGAAAGACCTCCTTGGTATCTTAGGAAATGCCTATGGCAATATCGAGGATACTTTCAAGAAGATGCTCGAATATCAGCTGAACAAAGAAAAACTGGATGGTTACTTAGGTGCAGTGTTCCCGGATTCCTGCAGGAAGGAAGGCCCGGACAAGGAAAAGGAGAACAGGCTGATCAAGGAAAGGAAAGAAACCTCCCGCAGGTTGTTTGAAACAGGCAGAGGGAACAACCTCAAGAAGGTCAGTGGTTCACTCTGGGCGGCATACAACGGTGTCACGGAGATGGTTGATTATACCCGGAAGGTCTACGGCGACCGCCGCCTGCATTCAATCTGGTTCGG
>CAZDNQ010000548.1:0-3683 GCA_964506605.1 uncultured Victivallis sp.
CGTATCTCGGGAGCAAGGTGGAGGAAACTGTATGGGGGCATGTGAAACGGACCTGCCGGTACATGGTGAAGGATGTCGGCGTGAACGGCCTTTCCAACCAGCATCATGCCGACTGGAACGACGGACTCGAGGCCACCACGGAGGCCGGCGAACGCGAGAGCATAATGGTTTCCCAGCAGCTCTGCTACGGGCTCCGCGCAATTGCCGAGCTCGCAGGAGAGTATGGCGATACGGCTTTCGAGAAGGAATGCCGCAGGAACTACAAAGTCTTCGCCAGGCGCATCAATGAAAAGGCCTGGGATGGCGGATGGTATATAAGGACGATATGCGGAGATGGATACAGGATCGGCTCGCGGAAAAACAAGGAAGGCAGGATATTTGTCAACACGCAGAGCTGGGCTGTGCTCTCCGGAGTCGCCGATCAGGGCAGGGCGCGGAAATGCATGGGTGCCGTTGACAGATATCTTACCACCGATATCGGATACAGGATCTGCGCGCCCGGTTTTTCAAAGTATGATCCGCGGGTCGGGCGCATGTCCAACTCAATGCCCGGCTTCGCGGAGAACGGAGGATGCTACAACCATGCGGCAGGATTCAAAGGCGTGGCCGACTGCATCCTGAAACGCCCCGAGCAGGCCTGGGAGACTTTTGTAAAGGTCGCCCCGGACAATCCCCTGAATCCGATCACGCAGTCCTGCGTGGAACCTTTCTCCTTCACGAACATGTATGCCATGAGCCAGATAGTCCATGGATACGCCGGATATCCCTGGCGCACCGGGACGGCAGGCTGGTTCACCGTGCTTCTTGTCGAATGGATCCTGGGCGCGAGACGCAGCTACAAGGGATTGCTGATTGATCCATGCCTGACGAAAAAGATCAGGAAGGCAAAGGTGCTGCGGACCTTCCGTGGCGCCAGATACGAGATCTCGATAGACAATACGGCAGGAAGATGCGTCGGCGCACGAAGCATCGAGGTCGACGGTCGGATGATAGCTGGAAATGTACTTCCCGATTTCAGGAGGGGGACACATAAGGTGAACGTGGTGATCTGAAATGATTATGCCGTATTCCAGCCGTGTTCCCCTGCAGGCGCAAGGTTCCGTCCAAGCTGCATGCGGCGATCAAATTGACTCATGCAGGTTGCGGCCTGACGGTTAAGGGTATATTCTATCGTAATTGATCACATAAGGAATTCCCCGCATATGAAAAAAATGCTTCCATTGATTCTTGCAATCGTCTTTGCAGCCGGCTGCTCCTCCGTCATCCCCAGCGTGGACAAGGCATATGTTCCGGACATCCAGCTGAAGGATCTTGCCGACAAGATGGTCGCCGCCGTCGATCCGGACGGAGTCTACAGGGCCAGTACTTCCTACTATCTCAGACAGGACATCAGGCTCGGGGAGAAGACCGTCACCTACGAGGCCATGTTCAAGTCCCCGAACAAGTTCAGGACGATCATGTCGATGGACAACAAGATTCTTCAGAGGACAAGCTGCAACGGCGTCACGTGCTGGAATATCTCCGATACCGGCGAGAGGAAGGAGATTTCCGGAGCTGAACTTGACCGCCTCAAGCTGATGGATGCGATGAGCTCCTCTAAGGGAACCATCCTTGATGTGTTTGAAAGCGTGGAGATAGCAGGCGAGGCCGAGGTCAACGGCTCCCCCTGCTATATTCTTATTTGCCATCCCAGGACCAAGGGGCTTGAACCAATTGCGATATATGTCAGCAAGACAGATTACCTCACCAGGAAGATCGCCACCATTGTAAACGGGAAACCATATGTGTCGGAAATCAAGAAGTATGCCCTTCTCAAAGGCGTGATGGTCGCCACCGAGTCGGAAATGGACATCAACGACGACGGCAAGAAAGACCTGATGATACTCACCGACTACAAGCTAAACCTCGACATCCCCGACAAGGAATTCGAGTGATGGATTCCCCGCAGGAATCCATCATCTAGTTCAAGAGCAGCTGCGGCACCCATTTCTTCTTGATAAGCTCAAGCGTGCCGTCCCTCTTCATCTGTTCAAGGCATTTGTTGAGCCCGTTCAGCATCGCCTTGTCATTTTTCCTCACCGCCCAGCCCAGTGACTCGTCCGTCAGAGGTTCCAGTAGCGGTGTCAGGCTGGGATTCGACATCTCCCATACTACCGGGGCGTCGATTATGAACACGTCTATCTTCTTGGCGGCAAGGGAATTGATACCTTCGGCCGTCGTCTTGAAAGGAGCCTTGGCCGCCTTTGGGCAGTTTGCAGACACAAATACATCCCCTGTGGTTCCCTGGATATATCCGACCTTCCTTGTTGTCGCCTTAATCTTTGCGGCCGAGGAGAATTCGGCGACATCCGCAGTCCTCATGAGCGCCATCTGTCCGGCCCTGATGTAGGGGGTCGTGAAATCCACCCTCTTGGCGCGTTCAGGGGTTATCGTCATCCCCGACATGATCACATCTATCCTGCCTGCTTCGAGAGCCGGGATGAGATCATTCCACGGGGTTTCGCAGAAGACAATTTTCGCCCCTGCGAACTTGCAGGCCCTCCTGGCGAGTTCAGGTTCGATCCCCAGCAGCTTGCCTTCGCTCTTGAATATAAGCGGCTTGAAGCTGGGCTCGATGCCGACTCTTATCTCCTTCCTGTTGATCGTGGCGGCTATATCGTCGATCTTCTGTGTTGCGCAGCCGGACAGCAATATCGCCATCGCCATAACAAAAATTGTTCTCATCAGATGCATTCTCCTATTGGTGATTTTAAAATTCATGCAAAACGAAAACTTCTCAGCAAGGTATCTTGAAAACTATTTTTCTGACACGGGTCTTCCTCTTTCCGGCGGTGATGCATGGCATGTGCCCGTCCTGGGGGAAGAAGACCGCGAAGGCCGGAGGCTTGAGCGTTATGGAATCCGTACGGCCTTTCAGTTTCTGGAAATCCTTCTCCTGGTCATAGGCAGTCATTTCCGAGCATGCGGATTTCGCAGCTGTCCCGCATCTCTCAACACCGGCGGAAACATATTGCACGTCGATATATTTCCTGTGGCATTCGATGAAGCCTTCGGATTCGTCCTTCGTCATGTATTCCTGGACTATCGCGAAAGTGCCGTTTCTGCCGACATCGTGCCTGCCCAGGCTGAGCTTTGCGAGATCCTTCTTCCTGAGGAAGTCAGACACCCTGCGGAATTCAGGGTTCGCCTGGAAGTAGTATCGGAAGTTTTCCAATGTGTCAAAAATCATTAAAGCCGCCTGGATGAATGTGATGCAGTTCGTGTCCGCACGTTAAGATATTCATTGTTTGATGGAAAACAAGCCGTGTTGCCGTGGAGAATGGTTGGATTATGAGTTGAAAAGCACCAGCTTCCGCTGTAGACTTTTCTTTTGCTTAACATTGGAATATGATGTCAGACAGAAATTACAACATGGGAAATCCGCTGCGGAATACGCAGCATTCGCCGGTCAGCGTGATGCTGATCATCCTGATCGCGACTATTGCTGTCTTTGTAATACAGATCGGGACAGGTAAGGAATATGACATAGGCAACGGGCAAACGGTCAGGATAAGCGAAGTCACCAGCGACTTCTCCCTTATTTCCGAAGAGGTAATGAAAGGGCAGGTATACAGGCTCTTCACCTATATGTTCCTCCATGGCGGCGTCATGCACATACTCTTCAACATGTGGGGCCTCTATAT
>CAZDNQ010000549.1:0-3666 GCA_964506605.1 uncultured Victivallis sp.
CGGTTCGAGCTTTGCCGGCAACATGGTCTGCCTGGCGAAGGAGGAGGGGAACATAGTGAACCTCTGGAGCTTCGGCAACACCATCCTAGACAATCCGGCATCGACCGGCGACGATGACGACTTCATAATTGTCAACCCGGATACAGTGGCCCCCTACGAGACGCCGGTGACGATATTTCTGGCATTCAGGAAGCCTGCGAAATGAATTTTGGGAGCTGCCTGGGATATTATGAATGGTTTTCCAGATAGGATAGTGGCGGCTCTCGGATTTGAACCGAGGACCTGCGGATTATGATTCCGACGCTCTAACCAACTGAGCTAAGCCGCCAAACGCTGCGGCTTCTACTACAAGCACTGCCCCCAAAGTGTAACACCTGGTGTAGCAGTTTCTGTTACACTCTACCCCCATGCGGAACAATTTCAAACATGATTTTCTCGGCAGATGGATGTTTCTGCCAGGGCCCCTTCCACAACTTAACAAAGCCCTTGCTGAAATCTCCTGCAAATCTTGGCAGAGGGCCGTAATGCTCGCCATCACATCAGTTCCGATAGCAGTGGCCGGATGGATCGGACGCACATGCTATGGCGCAGTGAAGGTACTGGGAAACAAGAAGGGAGAGGACAGATAAAGCCTCTTTTTTAGCGGAATAAGTGCCATGTAGAGTTTCAGGTATTGGGAAGCCGAAACCTTGACTTCAGGACCTGTTGTGGTCTATTTTAAACTGCATAGTGTGATTTACCATAAGCATTATATACATATGGTGACAGGCTTGAGGCTAAATCCGGGGCGAGGCTTATAAAATTATAATTTCACCCCCTGCTTATGAAGAACATCATAATAATAAGTTAGCTTAAAGGAATCGATATGACACTCATTGACGAAGCGATTGAAGGCCTAAAGGCCAAGAGCATACAGAAGCCCGACATTGTCCCTCCGCCGACTCCAGCGCAGATTGCAGACGCCGAAGCCAAACTTGGCTGCAAGTTTCCTCCGAGCTTCCTCGCATTTCTGAATCAGGCTGGTTCGTATCAGCTCAGGTACTGGGAGACCTTTTGGGTTGGGGATGAGTCATTGCGCTATCGGAATATTGTCGAAGCAAATCGGTCAGAGCGTGAGGAGAGCGACCCAGCCTTACCCGACTTCTTGATCACGTTCCACAACAACGGATGCGGTGATCAACTGTGCTTCGACACACGAAAGCCCGGCAATGATGGGGAGTACCCGATTGTGTTCTGGGATCACGAGGGCACGGCGGAGGAGAACCTTGAGAGTTTGTCTCCCGTGGCGGACAATTTTGCAGACTGGCTGATGCAAGAAGTGAAGGCAAAAAGCTAACAATGTATATAGACCGAACCGGTGAACCATCGGTTCGGTCATCATAGGGCGTAACCAGGAGAAGATGATGAATTCGTGGGACTACATGAAGGGAGGCGACTACGCCAAGGCTGTAGAAGCATACAGCGAAAGTCTGCAGGAAAATATGTCTCGGGGCGACTTATTCAATCGGGCTCTCGCCTACCTGAACATGGGAGATCATATTCATGCTCTGAGTGATCTGGATGAAGCGGAGCGAAACTACCGTGAAGATACCTACCTTGCAAAACACAACCATCTAACGGATTCATATAGGAACTTCATGGGAGTGATTCATTGGTTGGCTGGCAACACGTCACTCGCACTCACCGTGTGGAGAGACTTGCTCAGTGACCACGAGGCTCGTTTGATCACCTACACAGACGCCGCTGGCGGAATTGAGACACCTTGCTTGGCTTGGTTTGGTGGCACAATGCAGGCAGATTCCGAACTGGTCCATAGAGCGGAACTCCTGCTGAAGAAGCGCCTCCGTTCAAAACAGGCGATGGCATTTCCTGGGGCAATCGGCCAATACCTCCTTGGCACGATCACGGATGATGACTTGATTCTGGCAGCATCGGTGTCCATACCACTGGCTTCACGGCATTTGTGCCGAGCCAAGTTTTGGATGGGCGTGAAAGCGTGTACCGCAGGCAATCAAGCAAATGCAATAACCATGTTCAGAGAGTCTGTTGAAAGCAGAGCACTCCTTGAAGAGGAGTTTTATCTCGCAGGAAACGAATTGAAAAGGCTAACAAAGGCCTGACCCGTATGCGGAGTACCGCTCCGGATAGGCTGGACGTTGCCTGTGACTGGATAGTTACTGACCCTGACAATATTCCAATTCCGAGCGCCGAAGGCAAGCGGCGTAGCCGCGTCCTTCGGACGCTCCACGCCGTCAAGATCGATCCTGAAGCGATCTTAAGCCCATTTCCATCCCTTTTCCCGCTCTTGCCATGTCGAGGCCCGACCTTTGATCTTCAAAGTTGAAAATCCCTTGATTTCCTTGTCATCATATCCTGTGGGGCCTTACTGCCCACATAATCCTAACCAGGAGATATGTATGACAAGCAAATCTGCGAAGATGCTTGAGACGAAGATAAGCAGGATCGTGAAGGCGACCATACCGAAGGTTGCAAGGCCTATAGGCAGCGAAGACACGGAGGAACTGATACAGGACACACTTGCCAGTGCCGCTGAAATGATCGAGTCGATGGAGAGACAAGGTAAGGAACCGATACCGAACTCGATTGCGTTCTACTCGATCCAGCGGACGAAGAGTGGACGCAGGAGCACAGGAGCACAGCGTACGGATGTGATGAGCCCGGGATTCGCCATGGACAACGAGGATCTGTTCTCGATGGATGCAGATCTTGCCGATGATGAAGGCTGCCCGATGTCACTTCATGACGTGATAGCGGCTGACTCCGAGGATCCGTCTGAGACAGTTTTGAGAGATTTGGACTGGCATGAGTTTTTGACCAACCTGGATGTAAGGAAACGCAGGATACTTGCAGAGCTGATGGTCGGCATGGGCACAAATGAGATCGCCAAATTGTTCGGAATAAGCGCCGCCCGTATCACGCAGTTGAAGCGTGAGATCGGCGTTCATTTGAAAGTATTCATGGGAGACGACATTTTGGCCGAAATAGGACGTGAGACCACATGGCGTCGTGACATCCGCTGTCTCCATGAGAAGGCCGAATGGAAACATCTGAAGCTGGACAAGATAGATGATCCGGCGCAGGTGCATACGATGCAGGAGATGTTCGGATAATTATCGAGGCACTGGTATATCTGGATGTAGGAATTGCAGATGGCTGGAGGAGATGTCAGCAATGATGTCTTCTCCGGCCTCCAGGTATCGCCAGTCGCCTCTCTTCCAACTTCAAATGAAAGGAGAACAAGACCAATGAACCCGGGAGTTATCAAATTGATACTGCTGGCCGTAGAGGCCGTGTGCGTACTGGTCGTGACCGCAGTGACTGTCAGTGATTCGGTCAAGAAGAACAAGGAGAATAAGAAATAGGACAGGCAATGCCTTCCTTTTAGCTGGAAGTGGATCAGCTGCATCAAGTTGACATATATTTATACAATGTAACAGGTACAGTATATCAATTCTCTACCATGGTAGACTTTCTATCTGTACTTGATATGCTATCTTACATGAAATGATCATGAACAGCTATTCTAGCGAGGTTGGGACATGAAGCCAGTAAAGATGACGGTTAAGTCCAAAGGATGCGCCTATTGTGCGTCTGGACATAACACATATGCTTGTAAAATAGCTACTTATGGCAAGGATAGCAGGA
>CAZDNQ010000550.1:0-2296 GCA_964506605.1 uncultured Victivallis sp.
TTGTCAGCAATATCATTTCCAGTTGATAAATACGGCAAATGCAGGAATTGAAATTATGGAAGGATTTTCGTAGTAAAAAAAGACTTGGTGTTCCGGCGGCCATGTCTTTAAAAACAATAATACCGGAAAAAAGCAGGTGCAACATGATGAAGATCTTTAATTTGACGGTCTACGGGAACGATAATGGAAATCCCGTGGAAGGATTAGGTGGATTCGAGGATGTGAAGAAGAAGCTGGAGAGGGCTTTCCCTGAGATGATATGGGAATCTTCGGCCACGGGAATGGTATACAGCAAATACCCTGGCATGAAGTTCAAGGTAGTCTTCAGGGACGGCAAGGTGCCGTTCATAATAGCACTGGTCTACCTCAACAGGAGGAACTACCATCTTACCCGCCTGTCTGAAGCATGCAGGAAAGAAGGATGGATATTAAGCCTGAAGCCTAAGTTCAAACATTATAAGAAACTCAGTGAAGTGCCTGCAGATTTTGAATTTACAGGCGAAGCCAAGGAGAACCTGTTAAGATTGGTCGAACTGCACAGGCATATTGAACCTCTGATCAGCAGGATACAGGATCTTAAGCGGGAAATAGGATCGGATGCCAGGGGCGGTGTCCAGATATTGGATAGGATAGTTGAATACCATGGAGGCCCGGAAACGTATATTGGGAGTGACTTCGATGTCATCTATGAGCTTCTCAACCTGCCTGATGAAGTCGAAAAGAAGTTCCTGGGACCCAGCCAGAGGGATTGCCGTGAAGAAACATGCTTTGCGGAAGTGCTGCCATCTGAACTCGTAGTCGGTGATACGGAGGTTGTTATTGATATCGCAACGGTTCCAGCGGCAGGAGCGGACGGGATAACGCATCCGGAGTATGCCAGGCGGGCTTTTGTTGAAGCTGAGAGGAAAGTTTCTGAAAGATATGGCTATAAGGGCAAGGACATGGAACCTCCGCTGGCAGCACGGTGCCGCGAGCTTGTTATGCTGGAATCTATTGTTGGCAGCATGGAATATTCTCTCGCCCCTATAGAACATATACTTTCGAGCTATGTCTGGGATTTTACTGTAAAAGCTGGAGACAGGATCGTCTTTTTTTATCCACTTGTTTCCGGATGGAAAAGCGTTGGTCATTTTCTTCATGACCTGGGATATGAAAGTCCCGATATAGACGAAATACTGAAACTGAGTTCAAGTCCTGAAGAAAGCCATACCCCTGCAATGGTCAGCACTACATGGCTGTTTAGTTCCAAAAAACCGGCAATCGTTATTGAGCCAATTCCACCGGAGCCAATTCCTGAGGCAACTTCGAAGGATGGATATCCGAGAGCCTTATCGATTACGCAGGCCCTGCAAGAGGCAAAGGCGATGGCGGGTATACTACATCCTAAGGCATAGGAGGGTGGTGTGACGGGCTGATAGTGCTTGTGGTGGACAGGGAGCCCATGTCCCTTCCGCCATCATTTTTGAATCATGATTTCTAAACACAATAATTTATCATTAGAGGAGAAGATTAACATGACTGCACAGGAAATGGAAGTAGATGGAAAGAGGTTCGTGGAACTGAAGGATCAGATAGGCAGGGCGATCTATGAATACAGACGGGTGGAGAGGCGCCTTCTGCCAAATGTGCCGCCGGAAGGGCTTGTTGTCGGTGACAAGGTGCTGATGGCCGTGGACGCGACCAAGTCGAAGGTGCTGGACATTGAAATGCTCGAAAAGAACGTCGTGGAAGAACCGCCGGAATCGCTGGCGAAGGGAAGTTTCTTTGATCTTGTGGATGAGTCGAAGAAACTCCGGCCTAGAAAAGGATATATAAGGATACTGGAACTGGGCGATGCGGTGGATGAGAATTGGTTTGGAATTTTCTAAATAAAAAGCCAACAAGGAGACAAGATGATAGCTTGGAATCTGACGATTATCGGAAAGGACGGCCTATGCTGTAATAAGCTGGAGGGGAAGCGTGGAAACAATGGAACGAATGAAAATTGGAAGGTGGTGGGTATATGAGCGGACATGGCGGCGTACTCTGCAAGAACGGTGCTGAAAGCATCGGAACTGTAGCAGGCATCAGGGATTTGCTCTCTAAAAGCTTTCCTGGCATGGAATGGAAGGAAATACCTGCCGGAAGAGAAGCTGAACTGTTCGGATATTACAGGCAGGATAATGGGCATCTGGCGTTCGGACTTTTCAATACTGACGATGGTGTTGTCCTGAACAACCTTGATTTCGAGTTCCGGGGGAGCGTAGGGCAGGCAGCATTCGATCTGTTCAATGGACTCCGCCGGAAGAATGGCTGG
>CAZDNQ010000550.1:2396-3663 GCA_964506605.1 uncultured Victivallis sp.
AGATTCCAGCTGGGAGTTCCCTAAGGAAGTTTTTGACTTGCCGCAAGTTGAAACTGGCAATCCCAGAATGGATCTGGCCCTTAATGGCAAGGATTTAAATAAAACTGAGAATCCAAATTCCAACATTAATCTGCCTGAAAAAAAACGCCGGCCTGAGAACGTCATGTACGAACTGGCAAACCTGAATGCGAAGCTGGTTGTGCCAGGAAACCAGAAATGGTCGGATCTTACTGAGGTGGGGTACAAGTCCGCAGTGGCAATGAAATATATGCAGGGCAAGTCGGAGCTTGCCGGTCCGCTGGCATTTTACTTCGGGGCTGGTGCGGCAGAGATGAAAAAAAAGCTGGCAGGCTCCCAGGAAGACTTCAACGAGGCGGTCTCCGAAACGCTTGCAGGAATGATGATCGATAACATGGTACTGGACCAATCGGTTACAATGGCGATGCTCTTGCTTGACAATCCATTGTCCCCTAGCGCAATCCAGCTGCTCAAGAAAAAACATCAGATAGAGAAACACATTTTACAGATTATAGATTCGAGACAGAAACTGGTAGCCCCAATTAAAATCCGGAATGCCCAGGTCAACATCGGGCAAGTACAGAAAATAGTCAACAGGGACGACGGGAAGGGAGGGTGATCGGAGATGGCCACTGTATACATTGAAAAGATTGGGAGGGGATTCCGCAGATGCAGGCAGGTCTCGTATTATCTGACCTTGAAAAAAGGCGGAAAGAGGAAAAGGCGGTATCTGCCGAAGCGCAAAGTTCCTGCAATGATGGCGTTGATAGAAAGCAGGAAGAAGAAAAGCAGGACAGTGAAAAGCCCGGAGCTGATGAACGGAATCCATATGGAGAAGAGCTTTTATCCGAAACCGCTGAGGTTCATGCTGGAAAATCTGGCTGGCTATAGCGTAAGGGGCTCGAAGCTCAAGAGAGGCAAGTCCTTCATGACGATGGATGCCGCGGCTGCGAGGTTCGCGATGCTTGACAGGGAATTGAGGGAAGTGGTTGGTACACCAGAGAACCTGCTGGAGATATGCAGGAAGGCCAACTCGCTATTAAAGCGCAGGAACAGGATGGGTATCAGGACGACTTATGACGAATGCATGCAAAATATAACGGAGGAAAATCATGTCGAAAAAGAAGAAAAACAGGCAGTTGATATTGCACCATAGGAAGGGGTATAGGGAATTCCCCTCGTTCACCTATCCGCAGAAGGACAGGGAGATCGGGCACGTGTCAAAGGATTTCATCAGGATAGTCAAGGA
>CAZDNQ010000551.1:0-310 GCA_964506605.1 uncultured Victivallis sp.
TTCTGTCCGCTAATTCCATAGCGAACATAGCCCCTGATCGTCGTTTACCAGGAAATACCAGTCGCGGATGGTTGGCCATGGCCGGTGTTATCTCGAAGATAATCTTGGTGTCCCTGCATCGTGCCCTCATGTACATCAACTGCCCCTCGGCATTCCGCACTGGGAATATGACGGCGTTCAGCTCGGGGGAATATCGTATATCGTGCTTCTTTAAAATCTCTTTGGATATCCCCCTCACCTCCACAAGGTATCTTAACATCTTTTTTGCCTCTGCTGTTCAGCGGGCGTTCGTGGTCGGAAAGCCCGGCGT
>CAZDNQ010000551.1:320-3656 GCA_964506605.1 uncultured Victivallis sp.
ACGGAAATACTTTCAGGACTTTTTCAGGTATGGGCTTTACATCAGTTTCGGCATCCAAAACTGACGCAGCATACACATCGTTATAATCAACCCATCCCTCTTTGTCTTTGGTCGGTATCACTTCGTTGGTGGTTAGGATTTCTGAAGCCTCCTTCAGCTCAACCCCTAACCCGAATTGTAATGTATGAAGCAGTCGTGGTAGGGAGCCACACCCATACGTGAAACAATTCCAGAACGATAAATTTTTATCGTCGGCCTTGATCCCGAACGAGGGGTGCATATCTCCGTGCTTATGGTGCCACGGCATAGGGCAACTCCCGTTAATCCAGCCTGACCCCCTATCCACAGACATGCGTTTAAGGTCTAGAGCACGAGCAAATTCAATGCATGCGTCAATATTCATTCAGCATTCCCCTTGCAATTGATTGCAATTATTTCTTAACTTTGGTCTTTTCTGTTTTCTGACGTTTGATCTCAACGTCTGCGTAAGTCTCAGTGTCCTGAATCCAGAACTCCTTGAGAACGGCTTCCCCGATAAACTTCTTGGCGTCGGTTAACTTAACGGAAACATAATCGAAGAATTTGTTCGGCTCCTTAATCTTCTTGAAATAATCAAACAGCTTATCCGGTGGAACCTCCGTCTTGGTCTTGGATTTGATAAATACATCGAATCCCTCGACCGCCAGCTCCGTAGCTCTCTTCCGTTTGAGCAGGGCTATCAGGTTTGTTTTGATAGATACGTACTGCGCTGTCTTGTCCCTGATAATCTCCTCATGCTTGGCAGCAGCCGCTGCTATCTTGTCCTGCTCGTCTTTGATTTCATCGCTCAGGCGAACCATGTCCAGAACCATCTGCTGCTCTGGAGTCGTTTCCTTCTTCGTCTGTGTTGCTTGTTCTTCCCCTGTTGAAGCTCCCCCTCGTTGTACTTTTAATGCCATAACTACCTCCTTTCCCCATTTTTAATAGTATAATATACTTGCTTATGTTTGTCAAGTATTATTTTTTGGCGTGTTATCCTTTCTCCTCCGTATAATGCGACCATTCAAGGCTTTGACGGTCTCTGTGTTTTTTTCTGTGCATATATATTCTGCGTGATTTGCTCGTATGCTTACTGTAATGATTTCCTCTCTTGTCGGCATGTGCCATACTCTCCCATCTGGTGATATTGTTCTCTGAGACGGCCTGTGCACTTCTATGCAATCGACCCGGGCATTGCTCAAATGAAGTGTCCTGTCATCGTCCAGAACAAGGAACAGATCGCCCATCACTTTTGCTCCCAGTCCTGCGTATCTGTCTGTCATTCCCGTTTCTCCCCGATACTCTCTTCCGAAAGAACCCATTGCCATCTATTCTTCCCTCGATACTAATATCTCATCCTGCGTTATCTGCGTCCTCCGCATGTTGAACAGTGCACGGAACGCTCCATACTCACCCTCTCTTCCTTTTATGATACTGACTATCTTCGGAATTGAAACTCCGATACTGAACTCTGCGTCCTTGTCCTCGTCATCTATGTCTATACCGATAGAGGCCAGCTGACCGATTGCATCGGAATATCCGATTGTCCCCAAACTTCCTCCGGCCTTTCCCTCAGCTCCCCTTCCTTGTTGATATGAGGCTATTATCGGAATGTCTTCCCCGATACCTATCGTCTTTAGCGCCTCTGCTACCAAAGTAACCTTCTCCCATTTTGCGTTGGAACGCTCGCCGGGCCGTACTAGATAAGCGCCGTCTACCAGAACTACGTGGGGCTGCTGTTCTTTAACCCGCAATGCCAGATCCGTTACAGATCTCGCTAAACCTCCAGGCATTATGATTAGATTGTTGTTAGGGTCAAACGTGTCTATAGCCTGCTCGAGAACCTGAACTGCAAAATAGCTTAACTTCCCATGTCTTAATAGAGTGTGTGTGACTCCGGTGTGCATGGCCAGTAACCTGCTGACTATTTGTAGTGCTGTCATTTCCATTGTGAGGAACAGCACCTTTCTTCCCTGCGCTATAGCGGCCAAAGCCATCTTTAAGAGGAGATAGGTCTTTCCAGTGCCGGGCCTTCCGACGACGATTATGAAATCTCCAGGCTGCGCTCCACCCGTGACCTGATCCAAAAACGGGAACCCAAATGATACTCCTATCAACCCAGAAGCTCCCTGCACCATAGCGTGCCGTTCGATTACTTCCCTGGCGTATTCTGAAGCCGGTGCGACTCTGTTGTGTAAATCATACGACCTCGCCCCGACTGCAATTGATTGCAATCTTTCCTTTGCTCCCTCAATGTCCCCATCGGCAAGTAACTCCGCGATACCCTGAACACTGCGGGATATATATGAATGTGCCCACCTACTGCGTACTTGGTCTGCCCAGTATTCAATCGGTGACTCCGGCAACTCCGGGAACGGCCCTACCTCTGCTTCTACTACGGCAAGCGTTGGCAGCGTATTATAATTGGAATAAAAGTCCGTTATGAATTGGAGTGCGTCTTCCTCGGAACCCCTGAACATGGCGGGCGAGCATCTGAAGTCATCCAGCCTAGCTGGTGATATGTTGTCCCTTAACATAGCATGCAAAAATCCAAACCCTACTGACATAAAACATCCTCCCCAAAATTAGAACTATTACTGAACGTGCGTGCCGTTTGTCTTTGCCGAAATCATATTCGTTATCGCCGGACCCAAGGCATCCTCGAGAAGCATCCGATCCTCGGTGAAGATCAACAGGTTCTTCTTATCCACGAGGATATCAAGCATCCGACCTAACATCCAGTCCGCCTGCTTTACCATCTCTGGGTATTGAAGAATAAGAAAAGGAGCCCTTTGACACAGCGCTGGAAACTCCGATCCCTTTCTTGCCTCATCTACTATCTTGTTGTAAGAGGCTATAACGGCCCGTTTCTCTATCGTGCAGGCGAATACGGCCGCCACCCATTTGGAAATGGTAAATGCGTTTGCGGGATTTTTATCTTCCACCACTACCCAATTCTCATCAATTACCTTTCGGGTAATGTCCACCACAGCCTGTCTCAACTCCGGCGTTTGGGGGTACCCCTCATCCAACTGGTCCCTCAACTGCTCGAACAAATGCTGAGTCAGTCTTGCATTCCCCTTGTCCCTGTCTCCAGGGAACCTTATAGGTATGGGGGATTTTTTCTCTTCCTTTTTAGAGTCCATCTCTACCTCCTCTCTCCACGCCTCCATCAACTCAAAGAACTTCTGCGGATTGCCGAAAATATTAGCAGACCTCTTGCTTTTTAAACCTCGGACAAGTATCTCTATATTCTTTTTCCGTCATTTCTTTTGACATTTTCCCACACCAAGCACATGATTCTTTTCCATGAGAAAT
>CAZDNQ010000552.1:0-3656 GCA_964506605.1 uncultured Victivallis sp.
CTTAAATGTTCAAGGCCAGAATACCCTGGAATTGGTCCCATACAGCGTTTCCTGCGATGAAACGGTCCTGATGCATCTCTAACCGCAAAACATCCTCGCAGTTAATTTATTCGCCTCTTCACTAATTCATGTCCTTTGCCATGTCCGCCTACATATGTTTCCGAGATAATAATTTTATCAAACATTCTTGTGAACACCCCCCTTTTCCTCCGAATACTATTTAATGAAAATGTTCCACGGAGGATAGGAAGGACTGTACATCCTTCTGACAAGCGCAAACGGCTCCCAGCTTCCTCCGGCGGACAATTATAGGAGCCGCGAAGATTGAAGGAGCCGTATATGAACGCACTTGCCTATTCCGACCACGAGACCAATGAACTTCCATTCCAGTATTTCCAGAACTTGGACGATGCCATCCTCTATGATGTCTACAGCGTATCTGAACACCCGGAAATCCTGAACGCAGTGGAGGCCGTCTGGAAATCACTGCCACCTCTGGGCAAAAAGGAGCACAGCCGCAAGGAATGCTTAAAGAACCTGCTTTGTAACTTGGCTGAAGGATTAGAACAGAGGAAGCCCGTCGCGGTAAGTTTCGACATAGGCAACTACTGCGTTGACAGGCGATATGCTGCCATCCATGTGAAGTACGGGTTTCTGATACCCATGATTAGGGCAATGCACTTCCTTGGCTGGATTGAGATGAAGAAGGGATTCCTTGACCGCGAGGAAGGAAAAGGCAAATATACCAGGATATGGGCGACTGAGAAACTGGGCAGTCTCTTTTACAGCCTTGATGCGAGAACCGACATCACGCACGACTACCACGAACTTATCATCCTCAGGAACGAGAAGAAGAAGCCGATAGCCTACAAAGACAACAAGTTCACGAACAGTCTCCGGTACGACATCAGGAAGTACAACGCCTTCATGGACGGTGTAAAGGTTGAATACGTTCCAAGTGACGAAAATACACCAATAGAATCTAACCCTATGCCTTACTCCCTCTATCCTATATCTAATACACCTATATTATCTATTAATACTTCTAATACATTAAGAATAAGAAACCCAAATCAAACCATTCAGGAATCATATCTCTTTATTCCATTACTCATAAGGAATGGAGTTAAATTGCGTATTAGCAGCAACTTACACTGCGTTTTCAACAATGGCAGTTTTTTATCCGGAGGAAGGCTCTATACAGGCAGCTGTTATGGCTACCAGAACATCACAAAGGAAGAAAGGAAGACCATAACCATTGACGGGCAGGAAACAGTGGAACGGGATATCGATGCCATTCACATATCAATACTTTATGCCGAGGCCGGGAAACAGTATGTTGGAGACCCATACCTAGCAGTAAGCCCTATAGAAGAGCTGAGACCAATCCTGAAAGAGGTCCTTCTTACTCTGATTAATGCAAGGAATGAGGCTTCTGCTATAAAATCCTTCAAATGGAAAGTCCTAAAGATAAGGAAAAGCGAATCACTTTCAGCCGAGGAAAAGGAATTCCTTAGGATAGCGGACAAGCATCACTTGGATATTGTCGATATAATTCGGCGTTTCAAGAAAGCCCATCCTGTGATTTCAAATCGCTTTACAACTGGCGCGGGCCTTCATCTTATGAACAGGGATTCGAAAATCATCCGGGATGTGATGATGCATTTCATCAACAAGGGGGTGCCATGCCTGCCAGTGCATGACAGCGTGATAATTCAGAAGCAATACAATGACGAGTTGGTCATGGTCATGAAAGAGGCATACCTGAAAGAAACGGGCTTCACCTGTACTGTGAAATAAACTTGTATCCAATGGAATATTTTCAAACTCCAATGTTTCTCTGTCAAGGCAAAGGGCAGAGAATGTCTATTTTTCTCCCAAATCAGTATCTATAAAAGTTCTGTCATCTGTCAAGTTTCCATTTTTATCATAGACTTTGACAGGGCCATCCTCTTTACCGTTCTTATATGTTCCCTCGCATAGAAGTTTCCCATTTTCATAATATATCTTGGAAGGACCATTTAGAATGTCGTTGGTATACAGGGCTTCCCATTTCAGTTTCCCATTTTCATAATATAACTTTAATTTCCCTTCTTTCTTGCCTTTTATGTAAGTCAATTCCCTAGCCAGTTTCCCGTTCTCATAATATATCCTTACCGGACCATCTTGAATGCCATTTACAAAGGTCACCACCCCATGAAGTCCTCCACTTTCATAATATGACTTTATTGGACCATTTGGATTATCATTAATAAAAGCTGCTTCCATTAGCAGCTTTCCACTGGGATAGTATAACTTTCTGACTTCACCTTGATTGGCAACAGCGACAGGAGCAACCGCCTTTTCCAAAGTTTTATTCTTCTTATCCCGGTATACGAAAAATTTAACGAACTCCCCTGTCAAGTCCCCATAAGGGATATCCGCATTGCCAGCGGAATGGGAAATGGAAATACCCTGTGCAAACATTAAATCAAGTCTGACCGTCTTGTATACCTTTCCGTCCTTTGTGGTAATATCAGGCAGGGACAGTTTCTTCGAAGTAATCGGACCGACATTGCCTGTCTCGGTCTCGACGATAAACGCTTCGTCCATTCCTTCGTAATTGATAATCTTGACCGCTTGAAGCACGTTGCTCTTATCGTCCTTGACCTCCATTCCCCATGACAGGCAGCAACCCAGCATGACCAATAGGAATATGACTTTCGACATATCAAGCCCCCTTGTTCTGTGGTTATTTACGGGATTTGGAATCTATCATCTCCATTTTGCATTCACTGGAGAGTATTTTAAGCTTCGCATCATTATCAATCTGCTCTCCTCTCAACTTCAATATTTCACTGCCAATTTTTATCGACTCATTGCTTGCTTTCATTTTCTCATAATTTTCTTCCTTGACCTTCAATTCCTTTATCTTTTCTTCGATTTCCTTTTGTCTTTTTGAAAGTTCATTTATTTTTGACAAGTTCTCTGTTGTTTTAGGATATTCTTTTACAAATTTCTGTAATAACTCATTCTTCTTTTCATCTGAGTTTTTAGCCACCGGAGCGATAGCCTTCTCTGAAACAGATTCTGTAGTGGTTGTCCAAGGCTTGGAGGCTTTCGCGTCGGCACTTGGAGCGGGGAGAGCAGACTCTTTCCCATCACCAGGCGTTTTGTCGCAGCCACAGAGGATTACCATTGTTGCCATCATTGCCAACATCGTCTTCTTCATCTTCCATCCTCCTTTTTTGATGGGTAGTCGTATATCAAGCCAATATGAATTTTACGTTTTTGGAGCGTGGACTATGGCAAGCGTTTTAGGTGGGAGAAATACAAAAAAGAGGGACGCTAAATCCACACCCTACTTGAGGCACTGGTATGCCTACACAAGGAATGCAGAAGAAGCGTCCCAGATGGGACGCAACCTCTGACACGGCTCCTTGTGTTTTAAAAATTACCAGTTTTCAAGTAGGAACACTCGTCAAAAGTCACGCAAAAATATTTAGGTCTAAAATTTCAGTCTATATGATATACCTCGTTAAAGTTGATGGGTTTAAATTAAATCTCGAAGTGAAAGAATACAAATTCAGGATTATTGACGGACAGTGAAGGGTTGGTAGTCCAAAAAAGGGACAAGCCATCGTATCGATGCCGTTCAGGTCCGTCCGTTGCCAGCG
>CAZDNQ010000553.1:0-3653 GCA_964506605.1 uncultured Victivallis sp.
ACGAGAAATGAAATAGCTGAAGTGACGATATGGGACAACACCTCGGGCAGGGGGCATGCGGAATTCGCAAAGCTCCCGTTCTCAGTTGTCGCCCCTGACAAGAGCGTGAGCAGGCCGCAGCTCATGGCTTCCGGGAACTACTGGGGCCATAATTATGCGAAGTTCGCATTCCCGGTGGAGATCCCCGCCAACGGCTATGCCGTCTACACGATAGTCGAGAAGGAGACCATTGCGGCAAAGGGCGAGCCGAAGGTATGGCAGCTCGGAAGAAGGCACACATGTTTCTATTCAAGGGTGGAGAGGCAGAGCGAAGGTCTTGAGAACGAGTTCACCCGCATGGAAATCAACATGACCACCGGCGGAATAAGGAAGCTTGTCGACAAGCGCAGCGGACAGGTGCTGATAGATTCAGAGACATCCTCTCTGCTTGAATACGGCGTCGAACGTCCGCATGGGATGACCGCCTGGATCGTAGAGCATACCGGCGGATTCGAGAATCCAAAGGTGATTCAGATTGAAAGGTGTCTGGAGGGAGCGCTCATCAATGCGGTGAAGGTGAGGATGAAGATCCATGAATCCGATTTCACGATGGTCTACGAGATGCGCGCCGGCGATCCGAAAGTATACGTTAGGATAAACGGCACCTGGTTCCAGCGTGGGACTCCGGAGACCGGCATACCGGTATTGCGGTTTGCAGTTCCGTTCACGATGAATGGAGTCAAGGCAAGGTATGAAGTTCCGTTCGGCGCGGTCGACCGCGAATGCAACAGCGGCGAGGAAGTTCCGGCCCTCCAGTGGGCGCAGGTCACCGGCGATGCCGACAAGGGCAAAGAAGGCTGCCTGCTCCTGAACGACTCGAAGTACGGGTTCTCGCTGACGGACAGCGTTCTTGCGGCAACGCTCATCCGCAGCAGTTATGATCCCGACATCCTGCCGGAGATCGGGGCGCATGAGATCAATCTCGCGCTTGTCCCGTTCGAGGGCGACATGAAGATAGCTGAGGCGGTGAACGAGGGGAGATGCTTCAACCATCCGCTGCTGATTACCGGGACGGACGTCCATAAGGGCGCGCTGCCTGCGGTTTCGGACATCGTCACCGTTAAACCTTCCTCTGTCATACTCAGCGCCGTGAAGAAGGCCGAGAATGACAGCGCGATGATCCTGCGTTTCTACAATACGACAGGAAGCAAGGTCGAAGTGTCAGCGGCGTTCAATGCAAAGCTTCTCGGCAAGCCGAAGAAGATAGTTGAGACGGACGTCATCGAGCGTCCGCTTGAGGATTCTGGCGCGAAGGTGTCGGGCGACACTGCGAAGTTCGCAGTCGCCGGGAAATCGATCGCGACGGTCGCGGTTTATTTCTGAAGTCAAACAGCCCTTGCGGGCTTGACTACGAACATATTCTTTGATTTCTGAATCCGTTTGTAGTTAATGCCGTGAGGCATGTTCTTAGTTTTAACATAAGGGAATTTATTTATGAAGATTTCGTTTACAGGAATTGAAGTGCCGGAGGGCAAGGTCAAGTACAACGACCCGATGCTGATCGAGCTCGAGAAGAAGTTCAGCCCGAAGAAGGTGTCGCCCTTCTTTGCGGAGTTCGCAAAGGACAGCTGGGACAAGGCCGAGGCGATAGCGATACATGCCGACAACCTCCTCGACCTTCTGATAGTCGACATCGAGAAGCTCGAGACCAGGCTCGAGAGGACCGAGGACGAGAAGGAGAAGGCGTTTATAAAGAAGTGCCTAGCTCATCTGGAGAAGAGCCTGCCGATCTGCGAGCTGGACTTCAACGCTGAGGAGGCGGCGTTCCTGAAGCTGCTTTCGCCGGTGAGCGGCAAGCCCACATATGTATGCCCGGACAAGGCGCCGGTTGTGAACGACCTCATAAAGAACGTCCTTGACAAGGCGAAACATACTTTCTTCTATACCGCAGGCAAGCCTGAAGTGCATGCGTGGCTGGTCAAGAAAGGCTCGGACATCGTAACATGCGCCGGCAAGATACATACCGATCTTGCGAAAGGTTTCATCAAGGCGGACATCGTAAGCTTCAACGACTTCAAGGACGTCTTCAACCTGCAGGAGGCCCGCACCAAGGGGCTTGTGAAGCTGGTCGACCGTGACTACATCATCCAGGAAGGCGACATCATAGAGATAAGGTTCAACGTATAACTTCGCCAGGGGGCGGTTTATGTGCGGGATCGTGGGGATAGTCAATCTTGACGGAAGACCGGTGGATCCGGAAACGCTTTCGTCGATGAATTCCGCGATCGTGCACCGCGGTCCGGACGGCAACGGCATCTGGATCGACGGCTCCGCCGGCCTTGCCCACCGACGCCTTTCGATCATAGATCTTTCCGCCGGCAAGCAGCCGATGACGAACGAGGACGGCACGGTCTGGATCACCTACAACGGCGAGATCTACAACCATGCCGAACTCCGCAGGAACCTCGAGAACAAAGGGCACAAGTTCAAGACGCGGTGCGACACCGAGGTGATAGTGCACCTCTACGAGGAATACGGGCGCGACTGCGTAAGCTTCCTCAACGGCATGTTCGCATTTGGGATATATGACATGAAGAACAGGGTGCTGTTCCTGGCGCGCGACAGGATGGGGCAGAAACCGCTCGTATACTTCAACGACGGGAAAAGGCTGGTGTTCGCCAGCGAACTGCAGGCGCTCGCCAGGCATCCCGACATGCCCCGCGATATAAATCTGCAGGCGCTGCATGACTATTTCTCGCTCCAGTACATACCGCATCCGGAGACCATATACGGCAAGGTCAAGAAGCTTCCGCCTGCGCACACACTGGAAGTGAACCTGCAATATGGCAAGACCAGGATAAACAGATACTGGAAATGCAGGTTTGATGCGAAGAACGACATGACCTACGAGGAAGCGAAGACAATGCTGCGCGAACGTCTTGAGGACGCTGTCAGGATCCGCCTGATGTCCGATGTCCCCCTCGGCGCGTTCCTGTCCGGCGGCATCGACTCCACTGTGATCGTCGGGCTGATGTCGAAGATCTCCGATACCAAGGTCAAGACTTTCACCATCGGGTTTGACGACAAGAGATACGACGAGAGGAAGTACGCCTGCATTGCGGCAAATAAATTCAAGACCGAGCACAGCGAGAAGATTGTGAACCCCGCGGACTTCTCGCTTGTTGAAAAGCTGATCGGCCATTATGGCGAGCCGTACTGCGATGCGTCTATGCTGCCGACATATCTGCTGAGCGCGTTCACTAGGGAGAAGGTGACTGTCGCCCTGAGCGGCGACGGCGCGGACGAGCTTTTCGCCGGGTATTACAGGTACCTTGTGATGAAATATTCCCGGTTCGCGGATTTCGTTCCGCTGAAGCTGAGGAAGCCGGTTCTTGGACTGCTTTCCGGTATGCTTCCGCCGAAGACGGAGGAGAGGGCGATGTCCGGACACATCCACAGGATCCTTTCAGCTGCGTCATCTCCGAGCGACAGCAGATATCTGGATATCATCAGCAGGTTTGGCGAGGATCTGAAGAAGGAGCTGTACGGGCCGAAGTTCGGGAATTTCGCGGGTCAGGCGACGCAGGACTACATCCAGGCGCTCTATATGAATTCCACCGCCTATGATCCGACCGAGAAGCTGATGGACACGGACATCAACAGCTATCTGCCCG
>CAZDNQ010000554.1:0-3651 GCA_964506605.1 uncultured Victivallis sp.
GGTGAACTCCATCTGGAACTTGCGGTTGCGGTGGTCGGCGCCGAAGTAGCAGTTGGCGAACACATAAGGCGGACATTTCGCCTTCGGATCGTCCTTCGCTGCGGACGGATATCCCGGAGTGATCCTCTTGAAAAGCTCATACGCCTTCTCTATCTTGCCGGTCTTGAGCATCCCGAGTATCATCCAGGCGTTCGTATGCGAATAGATCGTGCCGTTCTCGCAGATCCCCGGTTCCATGCAGCTTATGCGTCCGATGCGGTCCTCCATCTTGAAGAAGGTGGGTGAGAGAAGGGCATATCCAAGATCTGTCATAAGCTTCTTGTCGCAGGACTTGAGCGTCTCATCGGTGCGTTTTCCATCTGAGATGCCTGCGATCAGTGCCCAGGCCTGCGCCTCGATGAAAATGCTACCCTGTTTGTTCTTGTGTGATCCGACCGATTCTCCGTTGTCGTCGAAACAGCGCGTGTACCATTTCCCGTCCCACGCCTTGGAATTGATAGCGGTCTTTATGCGTTCATAGCGCGAGATATAGTCCTTCTTCCTTTTTGCGTCGCCTTCATGGTCCGCGAGATCCGCCATCTCCAGGACAGCTTCCGCGTACGCCTCGCTGAGCCAGACGCTTTCGCCGCGCCCCTGCTTGCCTACGGCCGTCAGCGAGTCGTTCCAGTCGCCGAATTTGATGAGTATCAGCCCATGCTTCCCCTTGTTGCTTTCGAGGAAGTCGAGGGCGGTCTCGATGTGGCCCCTGACAGTCGCCTCTCCTTCATCGTAGAATTTCACCTTCTCCTTGAGAATGCCGAAGTCGCCGGTCTCCTTCAGATATGCTATTAGGGTGAACACCAGCCAGAGCGCGCTGTCGGAATACGGTTTCTCGTCGACAGGATTCCATCCTCGGAGCGCAAGCCCCTTCTTATACTGGTAGGCCAGAGCCTCGATTAAAATTTCGCGCGTGCGTTCCGGCTTGAAGGTAGTTACTCCGAATCCGTGCTGTACGATGTCGCGGTATCCGTTCCATCCCCAGCGGCACCAGGTCGCGCCATAAAGCGTCGCCTGCTTGATCCAGTTGTTAAGCATGAGGTTGAACTGCGGGTCCGGCGTCTCCACATGGTTCCGCGCGACCATCGCAGCCTTGTCCTTCTTCAGCTCCTCGAAGAATTTTCCGAACCTGCCGAAATATTTTTTACGGAAAGGGGCGATGTTCTTCTCGCAGTCGGTCGCGCCGAGGATGAAGTTGATCTCGTTTGATTTACCGGGAGCGATTTCGATGTCGAACTGGGCGGCGCATATGGTTGCGTCGGATGATCCGGGCGTGTTCGAGCAGCGGCCGCGCACGACAGCATCGGGATTCTGGAGGGTCTGGTACATTCCAACAAAGGCGTCACGCGTTCCGTCCCATGCATCTATCGTCTTGTCTGCCGCGAGGAATCCGGTCAGAAAGTCGTGTGGTCTGCGGTGGGGGTGCTTGCTTGCCACAACGGCGTTCTGGGTCTTCGAGTACCAGGATGTGCGGAACAGCATGTCGCCGTAGCTGTCGAACCCCCATTTGAACTTGAACTGGATCTGGTTGTAGACGAATATCGAGAGACGGCGTTTTTTACCGGACCTGTTGGAGGTCCCCAGCGTCCACAGCTCGACAGGATCCTTTCCGACTGGCACGAATATCCTGAAGTCCGAATCTATCCCGCATGTGGATGAGCTGATGATGGAATATCCGAGGCCGTGGACGCACTTGTAGCTGTCGGGCTTCCTGTGCACCGGCTCCCAGTTGACGTTCCAATACTCGCCCGTGTCGTTGTCGCGGATGTAGACCAGGCGGCTCATGAGGTGGTCACGCCCGAACACGTCGAAGTCGCAGATCCTCCCTATGCCGGTCAGGAGCTGCACGGCCTCGTTCTTCCCGATCTGGTAGTCCATGTATCCTACGCCCGTTTGCTGGACGTTCGAGAACACGGCGTCGTTCCAGAGGAAGTTGTCGAAGGCGCGCGGCGCGTTGGGAGCGGTCACGGTAAATTCCGTGCCATCAGAATTGAAATGTCCGTACTGGTTCATGTTTTCTCCTGAAAGAAGAGAGGTTTTGAGTATTTAATGTAAATTTAAATGCCGATTCCGCCATTGCAAGCTCTATGGGCGTTAATAATAGGAGGTAAAATACCGCCGGGCTGGACCTGGCTACGCTGGAATTCTTCGCCAAGGCACGAGCCCGCGTTCACGAGGAGCGAATATAAAAAGGCTGCCGCGGCCGCAATAACCGGTTGCGGCCACGACAGCCCGGGGTGTATTATCTTACGATACCGTGAACTTCAGTCCGTCCTTTCCGGTGTCGATCTTTAATGTCTGCTTGTCCGAGAGTTCGCCGGAGACGAGCATCCTTGAGACAGGTGTTTCAATCTCCCTGACGATCACCCGTTTCAGCGGACGCGCCCCGTATACAGGATCAAAACCGCATTTCGCGAGATGCTTCTTCGCATCCTTCGAAACTGTCATCGAAATCTCGCGGGTCTTCAGCCTTTCCGCGAAGTTCGCAAGCTGTATGTCGACAATGAGCAGGAGATCGTCCTCGGTAAGAGGATGGAACACCAGCACCTCGTCTATCCTGTTCAGGAACTCCGGACGGAAATGATGCCTCATCTCCTCGAGGAGCTTGTCCTTGATCTTGTCCGAGTCCCCCTTGTTGTCCTGGATCAGGTTGCTTCCGATGTTGGAGGTCATTATTATGATCGTGTTCTTGAAGTTGACCGTGCGTCCGTGCGAATCGGTGACCCTTCCGTCGTCGAGTATCTGCAGGAACACGTTGAACACATCCGGATGCGCCTTCTCGATCTCATCGAAGAGGATCACGGAGTAGGGGCGGCGTCTGACGGCTTCCGTGAGCTGTCCGCCCTCGTCGTATCCGATGTATCCCGGAGGAGCGCCGATCAGACGTGATACGGTATGCTTCTCCATGTATTCTGACATGTCGATCCTGATCATAGCCTTCTCATCGTCGAAGAGATCGGCTGCGAGCGCGCGTGCAAGCTCTGTCTTTCCTACGCCTGTCGGTCCGAGGAATATGAACGACGCTATCGGGCGGTTCGGGTCCTTGAGCCCGGCCCTGGCCCTCAGCACTGCATCTGCGACGGCATCGACCGCCTCGTTCTGTGAAATGACCCGGCTGTGGAGGTTTTTCGCCAGGGACAGGATCTTCTCCTTTTCGCCTTCGACAAGCTTCTTGACCGGGATGCGTGTCCAGCGGCTTATGATCTCCGCGATGTCCTCGTCGGAGACTTCCTCCTTCAGGAGCGAATCGGCCCCGGTGTTTTTCTTCCGGAACTTCTCTTCAGCTGTCTTTATCTGCTTTTCGAGTCCGGGGATGACGCCGAAGCGGAATTCGGCGGCCTTGTTGAGATCCTGGTCGCGTTCGGCCTTTTCATAGGACTGCTTTGCAAGTTCCAGGCTTTCGCGGAGGGTCCTGAGTTCGCCGACGGCCTTCTTCTCGTTGTCCCAGCGGCTGCGGAGTTCGCGGTTTTTCGCCTTGAGCTCGCCGAGTTCAGCCTCCAGCCCCTTCAATCTTGCGGCCGATGCTGGATCTTTTTCCTTCTTTAAACCGGCGACTTCGATCTCAAGCTGCATCTTCCTGCGTTCGACTTCGTCGATCTAGGTCGGCGAACTGTC
>CAZDNQ010000555.1:0-3647 GCA_964506605.1 uncultured Victivallis sp.
GGTAGGTTCTGCTGTCGCGCATGACACCGGCACTGCGATAGTGATCGTGGCCACGCCTGGTGCGAACTGGCATTTCGTCAAGTGGATCAAGGTTTCCGGAACTGCTACCATCACGGATGAGAACGCTTCATCCACTACGGTCACTCTTGAAGGCGCCAATGGCTCGGCAGTCGTGCTGAATGCGGAATTCGCACACGACACGGCAAGCCTGACGATGGCCGTGAACGGCGACGGTACGACTAATCCTGCGGTCGGGACAAGCACCATAGATACTGCTACCGCGACTGCAATCACAGCTACTGCAAATCCTGGCTCCACCTTCATCAACTGGACGCTCACCGGCAACGCCACGCTTGGCGGCGCCGCGGATGTAAGTCCGAACACCGTCAGCATCATGGGCAATGCGACAGTGACGGCCAACTTCTATGACAACAGCAATGATCTGACACCGAACTCCGATTCTATAGCTGGGATCACCGGTGCAAAAGGCACCTCCACTGTCTACAGGATTGTCGGCGTTCCGGCAGATATGACCTACCTGAAGGTATGGACGACAGACGAGGGGGCCGCAGCCACCGACGACTGCGACATATATGTAAAGCCAGGGGCGATCCCATCGACTGCGGACTATTACGCAAAGTCGACAAAGGTCGGAGTAGAGGAGCTTGTCGAGATCAACAATCCCGTCGACGGCGACTGGTACATACTTGTATATGGCTATGATGCCTATGCGAACGTGGATCTGCATATCGAATGCGGTGCGGCCGCGGATGGCGTCCCGATGAAGCCGCTGACGCTGACCGCCTCCGACAACCTCGCCGACAAGGTGAAGGTCGAGTGGACGGTCGATATTGCCGATGGCGCTGACGAATACCAGGTCTACAGGTCCACGGTCAATTCCTCGGCCCTTGCAGTGGAGGTTGGAGAGCCGCAGGTGGTTTCCGGCGATACGACCTATGTCTACTATGATCTGTTCCCGGCAGGAACATACAGCCAGTACTACTACTGGGTGAGGGCGAAGAAGAATGTCCTGCCGCCGCAGTACAGCGCGTTCAGCGACTCGGATCTGGGCAGCAACACGAATGCTTCTACAGAGACCGTCATCAAGAGCGGTACCGCTGTAACGCTTTCAGGCGTTGCGGGAAGCATAAAGAAGTACAAGATAACTGTTCCTGCGCATCTGGCCACAATGCCGGATACGGTGTTGCTTGACATCAGGACGACCAAGGGGACTGGCGACTGTGATCTCGAAGTCAGGCGCGACAATGATACAGAGATCAAATACAGCCGCAATCCTGGAACGGTTGAGATTGTAAGATATGATCCGCCGACGCTCGGCGCCACATACATCATCTCAGTGATAGGGAAGGGCGCATATGACAAGGTGTCCCTCGTCGCGAAGCTTTATGCGAAAGCTCCGTCGGCGCCTTCCGGGGTCGCCGCATCGGACGGCACCTATTCCGACATGATAATTGTAACTTGGAAGGAAGCGGCAGGTGCGACGGTATACGAGGTGTGGAGGCATGACAGCAAGCTCACCTCCAGCATCGACACTACCGCAACGAAGCTGGGCGAGACTTCGGATCTGAGCTTCGTCGACACCAATGCGCTCAACGACGCGAAGACCTATTATTACTGGGTCAGGTCGAAGAACGCCACGCTCGGACCGAGCGCGTTCAGCACCGCCAACTCAGGTTATATCACCAGGGAACCGATCATTCCGAAGAAGGTGACCGCTTCCGACGGGAAGTATTTCGACAAGATACTGGTCACATGGCCGGCAATGAAGGACGCCACCTCATACCATCTCTTCAGGAGTGCGGACGACCCGGATCCTCTGAATCCCGATCCGCTTTCAGCCGTAGAGATAGCCGTGATACCTGCGGTCAACACGGCAAAGTCCTATTCATATGAGGACATGGGCGACGGCCCTCTGGACATCAACAGCATATACTACTATTGGATAAAGACGGAGAATGACAATGGTACGAGCGGCTTCAGCGCCTGGGATTCCGGCACTCTTGGCAAGACGGCGCCGGGATCCGTCGCCGCCAGCGACGGTACATACTACCAGGCTGTGAAGGTCACCTGGGCTGCAGTGCCCGGAGCCACCTCCTATTTCATCTATAAGAGCGAAGATGTTCCGCCTGTGGAAGGTGATCCCGTTTACGTTGATACCGGCAATACCAATACCGAATATCTCGACGGAGGCTTTACTGATTCCACGAAGTATTTCTATGCTGTGAAGGCAAATTATAATGATGGCTCCTCTGACATCTATCAGTCGAGCATGAGTGCGTCGAACAGCGGATATGCGGGTATAACGGTTTCTGCGAAATTGGCCGCTCCTGTGCTGAAGTCAGTTTCACAGGGAACATCTGACGAGATCAGGATTACCTGGGGCGCGGTGCCGCTCGCGAAAAACTATGCGGTATTCAGGCAAGGACCTGACGAAGTGGGTTATACCGAAATGCCTACATCGCCGGTTACCGATCTCTTCTTTGTGGACGATACTATTCCCGCCGTGGATGCGTTCAAGCTCTCTTCGTACTATGTGGTTGCGCAAAACGATGATTTCTTAGGCATGGACAGCAAGCCCAGCAATATCCTTTCCGGATACAGAGGTCCTGATTCCAACAACGTGGGCGCTCCGGACGGATATGTCAATGCCGCTGCTGATTCCAAGATGTACGACTTCACTGTTCCGGCCGGCATATCCAGGCTTGTTGTCACAGCCGAGTATGTCACGGCGGACGGAAGCTGCGACATATACGCCAAGGCGGGTTCATACCCGACTACCGCGAGCTATAACGCAAAGGGCGCCAAAGTTGTCGCCGGGGCGAACACAGTTAATACCCTGACTGTCAAGAATCCTCTTTCGGGTCAATGGTATCTGCTGCTGAATGAGACGACGGCGGCGTTCAATGTGACAATAACGATCCATCTGTACACCGCCACGAACATAATCGTGACGACAGCTCCTCTCGACAACCAGGCGGCTCCCTACAAGACGAAGTTCAAGGGCAGGGTGCTCGACCAGGGCGGCGTCGGGATCAAGGATGTCCAGGTCAAGGTCAGGAATCCTCTGACAAAGATGACCTACAACCTTGCCAAGAAGACCGATGCGAGCGGGTATTGGACATATGAGGTCACCATCGGATGCGAGGGCGAGCACAGCTTCGACTTCTTCATCGGGACATATCCTGAGGAAGGCCTTGCAAGCTGGACTGTGAAGATGAGGAAGCTCCTCGGGAGCGGTGATACCTTCTTCGACATGTGCGAATATGTCACAGGCACAACGGTCGATCTCACAGATACTGCCACCATGGATGCCATGGAGACATATCTAAATCTCAGAAGGGGATATGACGAGATCGGAGTACCTGATCCCGACTACGAGGCGATGTGGTTCGAGGATACCATGGGCGCTTCTTCTGCCGACACGGAGATAACGGACAGGCTTGACAGCGGCCTTTATTTCCTCCTCTACGGATTTGAAGGTGCGGCATGCGGCAACGACACGGCGATCGGCTTTAACTTCACTGCAAGTCCGCTCCTGGTCCGCGTCGCTCCTGACAAGATCGAAGATGTAATCGCCAACCTGCTTGACGCAGGTCTGGTGGACAATGTATTCGTGGACAGGATTT
>CAZDNQ010000556.1:0-3640 GCA_964506605.1 uncultured Victivallis sp.
GCCCTATTCGTGGATTTTTTGAGGCGTATTCCCGTAAGGTATTCGTATATTTATCGGCCTTATATGCATTGCCCAGGGCATCTATTCGATTGATTCCCATTGAGAGGATGACCGATTCGACCATGGCCTTCCATATGCATTCATTACACGTTATCCAGCCAATGTTGAGCCATATATCACTAAAATCTTCCAGTACCGATTTCCTGTTGTCAAGCAGTTCAGCAAGGGGAACGCTATGGTCGAAAAAGGCAGTTTCATCGGCCGTTGAGCTCATGGGATGATCCAGTCCAGGTATCAATTCGGCAATTTCCTTGTTGCTCCATTTCTCAGAGGAATTGTATAGCTTGGTATAGGAGTTGACAGGAACCTGAAGTCCCTCGCAGAGGTCACCCGGCGAAAGTGCCAGCTCAATCCCATTCCGCCTGCACCAAGTTGAAAGTCTCGGGGTATACTTCCTGCTGCCGACAAACCCGATGATTCGTACACGCTTGCTGTATGAACTCAGGACCGATTCCAGATTTTCAGGCTTGTCATCCACAAAGATACATTCCTCATAGTCCTTATCATCAAGAATTATGTCAATAGCCTTGCCTTTCCCATCTTCATGAGATGGATAAACCGTTAAAGGGCTTGTTACCTTGGCCTTTTTCAAAAGGCTGAGGCAAGTGCTCTTCGGATAGCTGGAAAGGATGTTTACTTGCCATCCGTTATTAACTAGAGACTCAAGCAGCTGTGGCATTAAAGGTATGCATCTGGCCTCCCCGTATTTCAAAACAGTGCCGGCCAAATCGAAAAATGCTATTTTCTTGCTCATGTCATCCCCCTTGGTTTTATCAGTTTATCACTCCCACCGCCTGAAGAATCGTGGGATCCTTACGGAGCCTTACCGATGCATATCTTAGAGCTTCGGGGTCATACTGCACAGCTTCCAGGACAATTTCCCTATCGTCCCTCAATTTATCGGATGCTTGTCTAAGAACATCAGGATGGCCATCTGAATGGGAAATCGCTGCGAGTACGATTTTCCTGTCTGAAAGGAAGTTCTTAAATCCAACGAGATTCCAGCTAATATATTTTGTGGCTTCGAGGACTATTTTCCTATCAAAGGTCAATTCCTTAGGAGCCTGGCTGAGCTGAACGCCCTCTCTCATTGCTTTTATGAAGAAATCACGATCATATTTAAGCATGTCTGATAGATAAGCAAAGGCTCTTTTATTCTTGATGATTGCCTGGATAGCGATCCTGCTGTCCGTCTTGAACCTTTCATCGGCATATTTCAGGACGCGCCAGTTTGCCTTTACCGCGGCCATTACAAACCCACGGTCCAACCTGTAGATTTCCGGAAGACTGGCAAACTCCTTTGCCTTGTGCTTAATAATGCTTAATGCTTCCTGGCGGTTCATAGACTATCTCCCTTAATGAGAGAACCTTTAAACACATCTTCCCTTTTTGAATACAGTAATCGGGATGGGTGGACATCTTGTGTCATGTCAGGACAGATTCATAAATATACTTAAAAATGGAATCAATAATACATTCACAAATCAAAGGATACACTTAACGCTTTTGTCGCTTATTTTGGTGTCTAGTGTTTTTCTTATTATTTTTAGGCGAAGGCTTTTTGGGGAGAGGATGGTTTGGGTTAAAGAGCACCTTGTAAAGTTCCTCTTTATACTCAATTTTCCTAAATTCGGATTTTTTCACTTGTCTGTGATGTATTCTTGGTTTTTTATGACCATGAGAATTTGCTCTTGTATTGCAAGGTGTATCAAGTTTCAGAACACTTACAGGTAGCGGTTTGCCTGCTTTCTTCCCAAAATAATAATATGGCCCCAAGTTAAACTCATCATCAAAAAATATCCAAACTATGCAGGCTGAAGGTTTTTCCACAAGCGCTTCTTGAAAAGTTTGCTTACTCGTGGTCGCGCCTTTATGAGATGCCTTAATTTGAATGTGGCGGATTATATTATCTTTTTCTAAAATAATGTCGTAGCCAGAATTGTCTACCTCGGGCTTTGACACCTCTATTCTAGCATCAGAAAGGCAGCTGTTTTTCCGCCAGGTATCTTTTAGAAGTTCTCCAACAAAAAGATGCTCTATAGTTTTCTCGCGTTGAGAAGAATCTGTCGAATGCCTTTTCTTACTCACGAGAAACTCCTGTTGACTGCTTTATATGCAAGGTGACGTAATATATTGGGCAGCGACTCCACCTTCAAGGAGAATGTTCACCATTTATCTTCAGGCCTATAAACCCCGGCATTTGTGAAAGCCACATATGTCATGTAGGCAATTTCCTCATCCTTGGTCTGGAAATCTTCCATAAATGCAATACATCCCATTTCCTCCTCACGGTAGTACATGAACAATACGAATGATACCGCAAAAGCAACTGAGGCTGCCCATGGATTGATTGACAGAACTGGGAGAACAATTGATGCGGAAGTGAATACTCCAAAAAGCATCCCTAATATCACTGTTCCCCTGAGCTTTTGTTCATACATCCTGATCTCGTACTCTATGAAGTCCCTCAGGAACGGCTTCCATTTTTTCCTCTTTTCTGCCGCTTCAACGATCTTCTGCGGTTTTTCAAGCTTATAACGCTTAAGACAATCATAAAAGTGTTTGGGTGCGAACTCTATGGCAAGGAGATAAACTCTGAGCTTGTAATAACGGAAAACATATATAGATGCGCAGAAGATGGCTGTCGCCAACACAGGATTGAGGAGGAAATAAAGCAGGAAGGCTCCAGGCATGGCAAGACAGCTCAGATAGAACATTGACCTGATGATAGACCTGTAATATTTCCAGTAAATGTTTTTCATAGTCATACCCTCCTTTCTTTCTGATAATACCATATATCCGAGGGATGGACTTCTTGTGTCCGGGCAAATGAATTCTCTTGAATATTTATACATTAAAAACTGCATCCCCCCCCACGGCATGACATAAAATGTCCATGGCTTAACGTTATCATAGATGAGAATAAAGAACCTTAATATTGCACTAAAAAGGAGTCGAAATCATGCCAGAACAAATACCAATGGACAGGCTCATTGTAGGATGTCATTATGTCGGAAGGGGCAGGAACAGCAACGTAGGGCTTTGGGACGGGGAATGCTTCCTTGTAATCGGGCAGAAGTTTAATGAGTATGTCGTTAAGCTGGAGCCGTATTATACGAAGGAGTCTGGCTGTTTCCAGCCCTTCATGGAAATTGACATGGGGAAAATGGTTGAGCCTTTTGGGGCATCTGGCTGGGATGCACACTATGGGAAAAGAATGGAATTTGGGAAGAATACGGAATGAATGCAAAAGTGACCATTATGATTTGCATGGCTTCCAGACTTTATTAAGCTCCACAGACAAGACAGGATGATTTCTGCTCTAATTTGCCAAAAGCCATGCCAATCCAATCTCATTAGAACTGCTATCCCGCACATTCCCCAGTTTTTTGGACATCGGCGGGATAGCCCGTACCTTCTTAAATTCCCATGTTTAGCAGTTGTTTTCCCCGGTTCTTCAATCTTCCTATACCTGTAGGAGTAACTTTCTATGGCAATTTTCTCCTTTTAGACACGTAATAGCATAGGAGACAAAACACCTGGTGTCCGAATAACACATGGACAAATACTGTTGGAAAAT
>CAZDNQ010000557.1:0-3627 GCA_964506605.1 uncultured Victivallis sp.
GTTATATTAATTTTCGATTTGAGATAGCCAATTGCCGATTTCATATTGGACGAACCTCTAAAAAAACCATCTAATCTAATCTGCCGTTCCATTTCTTCAATCGGCGAAAGCCCTGTTTAATTAGGTATCATTGAATTCCATCGGAAATCATCTATGTTAAAAACCTTTTGCGCACATCCTATGGACAACACTGAAAACACAACTCATAAGGGAGATACCAGGCAGAACCTGTATCTTCTCGCACTCGGAGCGCTCGGCATCGTCTATGGCGATATCGGGACAAGCCCGCTTTACGCATTCAGGGAATGCTTCGCTGGGTCGCACGGCGTGCCCGCCTCCCCTGAAAACATACTGGGCATACTGTCCCTCATATTCTGGTCCCTCATACTGATCATCTCAGTCAAGTACCTTATGTTCCTGCTCAAGGCCGACAACAAGGGTGAAGGCGGAATCCTGGCGCTCATGGCCCTCGTCCAGCGCAACAAGAACCATAATCCGAAATGGAACACGACACTTGTCGTGCTCGGTATATTCGGTGCCGCGCTGCTCTACGGGGACGGCATCATCACCCCCTCGATATCCGTGCTCAGCGCGGTCGAAGGACTCAACGTCGCAACAAGCAGGTTCGAGCCATATATCATTTATATATCTCTTGGCATATTGACAGTGCTCTTCATGCTCCAGAGGAAGGGAACTGCAAAGATCGGCTCCGTCTTCGGGCCGGTGCTGCTTGTCTGGTTCATCACAATCGGCCTCCTAGGCCTCTTCGCCATATTCAGGAACCCCGGAATCTTCGCGGCCATAAACCCCGTCCATGCCGTAAATATCTTCCTGGAAAACCATTACCAGGGATTCGTCGTGCTCGGTACGGTAGTGCTCGCGATCACAGGAGGTGAAGTCCTCTACGCGGACATGGGCCACTTCGGGAAAGGGCCGATAAAGACGGGCTGGTTCTCCATAGTGCTGCCGTGCCTGCTGCTGAACTATTTCGGACAGGGCGCATATCTTCTTGACAATCCTGCGATGTCGGAAAACCTGTTCTACAGGCTGGCCCCGTCCGCCCTGCTCTACCCCCTTGTCGCACTTGCGACCCTCGCAACAATAATCGCCTCACAAGCTGTGATATCAGGAGCATTCTCACTGACCCGCCAGGCGATACAGCTGGGATTCAGCCCCCGTCTCCACATCATCCATACTTCTTCCCTGGAGATAGGCCAGGTCTACATGCCTGCGGTGAACATCGCGCTTTTCATAGGCACGTCCGTCCTCATCCTCGGCTTCAAGCATTCAGGCAACCTCGCAGGCGCATATGGCGTCGCAGTCTCCGGCACAATGCTCATAACCACTGTCCTCGCCCTCTTCGTCGCGAGAAAGATATGGCCTGTCCATCTTGGCATACTCATACCTGTGGCCGCATTCTTCATCCTTGCGAACCTCGCTTTCTTCCTCTCATGCCTCCTCAAAATCAAATTCGGCGGCTGGATACCGGTGTTCATCGCTGCCGTAGTCTATCTGCTCATGACGACATGGAAGCAGAACAGGGAGACCCTGCGGAAGAGGATGGAGTCGCAGTCGCTGCCCGTCGACATCTTCATCAAGGACATACAGGTGAGCAAGCCCCTCAGGGTCCCGGGCACCGCGGTATTCCTCACCGGCAACTCCACAGGTACGCCGAGGATCCTGCTCCACAACTTCAAGCACAATAAGATCCTGCACGACACCACAGTGCTTATGTCCGTAAGAAACGAGGATGTGCCGTTCATACCCGGGGAAAAACGCGCCGAGATAGCCGATCTGGGCTGCGGCATCTACCGCATCATCGTCAAATACGGGTTTAGCGAGGATCCGAACATACCCGAAGCGCTCAGGAGCATCAGGCACGAAAACATAAATTTCGATCCGATGAAGACCACATTCTTCCTTGGCAGGGAGACGCTGATCATCAATCCCGGCAAGCCGTTCTCCAATTTCATGAGGCGGATATTCTCGTTCATGTCGAAGAATTCATTCGATGCGAGCAAGTTCTACAGGATCCCGCCGGGCCGGGTAATCGAGCTGGGACTGCAGATAGAGATCTGAGATATCCGGCAGCCTGGATACTACTCCTTCTTTTCCTTCCTCGGCACCAGATACAGTTTTGAAACCAGTTCGGCACCGGGATTCTGCCCGTTCAGCTCCGTCCTGCCGTAGTTCCGCTGGAAATCGAAGATGAAGCACGCCTTGCAGTCGACATAGAGGAATTTAATTTCAACCTGCCTTGAAGAGATGTCAAACGGTATCTGGACAAGCTGTTCGTTCATGCCCTGTCTCACCGGTAATTCCACAGGCTTCCCGTTTATAACGAGCCTGATGACACCGGGGCTCTCGCTGGTGAAAGGAATTGCGAATTCCGCAGTGCGCCCGTCCATCGAATCCTTGACCGCAAACTTCTTACGGATGGTCATCCCGTCCCTGATCTCCACCGGGACCCAGGAACCGAATGAAAGAGGGCCGTTGTCCAGATAGAGCATCCTTCCGCCGTCAAGCTCCGACCTTATTCCATCAGGCCGGGCAAACCTCATCACCGACGGCTCATAATTGTACCTGTAGAGATCATATCCGAAGAAGACGACCAGGAAGGCGGCCATGAAAGGCACAAGTGATCTGAATGCAAACTTCCTCCATCCGCCCAGGCCTGCCATCACTCCTGCGGCAAATCCTCCGGCCCCGACAGCCAGCAGCGGCACGCATGGAAGCCTGAATCTCGCCAGAATATAGAATGCGGCGGTGGCAAGGAAGAAAGAGAGTACAAGATAGATGAGGATCAGCTGTTCCGGGTGCGCAAGGATTTTTCTGAAGCGCTTTCCGGCATGTGAGACAAGGTAATAGAATATCCATGCAAGCGCAGCCACCATCACGATAGATGTGGGGATGAAGGCCACGAACATGAAAGTTCGGCTCTTCCTGCCCTGGTAGTCAAACGCGATGTTGTTCGGTATTTCGTGCGAGTCCCAGAACAGAAGCATCTTCCGCCATTGCAGCTCAATAAACGCCGCCGGTTCAGCCCTGAACCACTGGAGGATCCTGGACGAGACGGGAATCTCCTTGTCCTTCTGCATCCATGCCCCGTATGTCTCAGGATATTCCATCGGTCCTGGCCCCATGCCGGGATTGCGTCCGCCCGGAGGCGCCTCCGGGGTATTGCCAAGAGCCAGCACTGCGCTTGCCGCAGTAGAAGGGCCGCAGAACTTGCCTGTCACATTCATGTTCCGTATTGCGAACGGAAGCTGCGGCAGGATGACCATGACTGCGAAGACCGCGGCCGGCAGAAGTCTTGAAAATATTTTCGTGGAATTCCAGAACGGTTTTCCGTCAGGCTTGATTTTCACCGAGAAAAAGGCGGCCACCATCAGGCCGGGCACAAAGAACCAGATGTTGCCGCGGGTAAGTATGGAGAGCGATACGAGAAAGCCGGTCAGCGCCCAGTACGCAGTCTTCCCCCTCCTCCATGAGAGGATCGTAGAATAGAGTATCATCGTTGTCCAGAAAGCCTGCAGCGTCTCAAGAAGATGATAAGGCACATACAGCACGAGAACTGCGGAAAAAGCCGTCAGCAGGGCGGTGAACAGTCCAGCCTTCCTGCCCCAG
>CAZDNQ010000558.1:0-3624 GCA_964506605.1 uncultured Victivallis sp.
CGGGCCGTAGCCGGTGGAGACGATGTCAAGGCCGAGTATCTTCGCGGTCTCTTCCGCCTCGCCGAGATTGGTCGGGTTCGCCCACGGGCCGTGGCTTGACGAGATCTTCATTCCGAGATCCTCGACAAACTTCCTGAGCTCGGCAGGCTTGTAGTTGTAGAATCCGGCGGGCTCAACGCCCTTGTAGCCGATCTGCGCGACCCTCTTGAGAACCGCGGTAAAATCCTTCTTAGACTCTTCCCTGAGGGAATACAGCTGCACTGAAATTGGCTTCACTATCATATCTCCCTGTTTTTGTTATTGACCAAAATTCTTTGGCCGCATTGAATCTACACAATGCAAGCATGTATGGCAATTGACATAAAGTATGATATGTTGATATAGAATCTTTTTTCGACATGAAGTCGAAAAAGATGGATGACCTGATGCCCGGGGAATTAATTCATACCCAATCATCCAGCCATCCTCCCGCAAGCAATCATCCAAGGACTTTTAATGCTTGAACTCGTCAACGTGAGTTATTTCAAGGCGCCCAGGAACAGGGGCATCAATCCGCATGTAATCCAGCCGGGCTTCGAATACGTCGAGATCCTGACCGGAGGGAAGCTCCTCTACGATGTTGACTCCCGCGAGCAGATATTCGAGTATGGCACTATGTTCTGGCACATCCCTGGAGACGAAACCATACACAGGTATCTCCCCGACTTCCCGTATGAGTGCCTCTGCCTGCGCTTCAAAAGGCCTGAAGGATTCATCGGCAGGACATTCCAGCATCTTACAATCTGGGAGAACCGCGAGGAGACACTCGGGTTCTCCGACAGGATAATACGTGAGTTCCATGACGAGACATTCAACCGCACGGTGATCGGCGAGTATGTCTATTCGAAGATAGCCTGGGAGGCATATTCGTTCCAGCGCATGAGGCCGTCAAACAAGGTTCCAGATGCAGTCACGAGGATGCTCGGTTCCATAGGCGGCAATTTCGCGGAGGACCTCACCATCGAGGATCTCGCAAAGACAGCGGGGGTCAGCGTCCCGCACCTGCATTCGCTGTCAAAAAAGTTCCTCAACACAAGCCCGCATCTGATCCTCCTGGACAAACGTCTACAGGAGGCAAGAAGGCTGCTCGCGACCACGGGCGACGAGGTGAAGAAGATAAGTTCCGACTGCGGATTCCTGAACGTTGAAACTTTCTGCAGGGCTTTCAGGAAGAAATTCCAGACCTCGCCTGGGGAATTCAGGAAATCAAATTCGCCGAAACACATCCTCAGGGACAGTTAGCCACGGACCTGCACTGACTTTTGAAGACAAGAATTACGAATATCGAACAACGAAGTGTTCGTTGTTCAATTCGTCCCTGCTCCGTCACGCCGGTTCTCCGATTCACCGGCTCTCCGGTTCTATTCCTACTTCCCCTGCTCCGCGGCAAGCTTCTCGAGTACCTCGTCCGGGATGTCGACGTTGGAGTATACGGCCTGGATGTCCTCGTATTCCTCAAGCGTCTCGATGAGGTTGAGCACTTTTTTAGCAAGCTCAGGATCGGTGACCTGCATGAGTGAATCCGGCTTCTGGACGATTCCCGACTCCTCGGTTGCGATCTTCGCATTCTCAAGGGCCTTTGAAATTGAGTCGTATGCGTTCTGCGGCCCCCATATCTCAGCAACACCTGAATCGACCTCTATATCCTCGGCGCCTGCGTCGAGGACGATGTTCATGAGCTTGTCCTCGTCGGCGTTCTCACCCTTTATGACGAAATGCGCCTTGCGCTGGAAAAGCCTGGTCACGGTCCCGCCCCCTGCAAGGGTTCCATTACCCCTGTCAAAAAGCATCCTCACATCGCTGGCGGTACGGTTCTTGTTCTCGGTGAGGCATTCCGCAAGTATCGCAACTCCATGGCACCAGCCTTCATAGAAGATATTTTCGTAGTTGACAGCTCCGCCTTCACCGGCGCCCTTCTTGATCGCCCTCTCGACATTGTCCTTTGGCATATTGGCGTTCCTGGCGGCGGTAAGCGCGGTCCTAAGCCTCGGATTTGCATCTACATCCTTGCCGCCCTGCTTCACTGAAATCATGATTTCCTTGCCTATCCTGGAGAAGACCTTCCCCTTCTTGATGTCAGCTGCGCCTTTCCTGTGCTTGATGTTCGCCCATTTGCTATGTCCGGACATGAACTACCTCAGATTATTTTATTATTTAGTGATTTAAAAATTTAAAGATTTAGAGATTTTAAGATTTAGTGAATTGGGGATTTGGGGAATTAAGGCAGCTGCCTATGGCATCCGAACCTGGAGGCCATTCCGTTTTTCACATCCCCATCGCAGGAAGCTTCTCCACGCTGCGCTGTTTCTGGATGACAGTCAGCCACGTCTTCTTCGCAGGATCGAGATCCGTGACGAAATATTTGGTTTCATCCTCTTTCCTGTCATAGCCTACTGTCGCCCCCGGAGGCAGGACCACGTGCTTGTCGATGATTGCGTTCCTCACCAGGCACCTTGATCCTATTTCAACATCGTTCAGGAGGATGCTGTTATGGACGGTGGCATAGCTGTGGACATGGACATTGTTGAACAGCACCGAATTGCTGACCGTGCTTCCGGAGACGATGCACCCGTCGCAGACCAGTGAATTCACGGCCTTTCCAATCCTAGGGAGTCCGGTGGCGCTGACTTCCTCGTTGTGCACGAACTTCGCGGGAGGAAGGCTCAGATGGTAGTTGAATATGGGCCATTTCTTGTTGTAGAGGTCGAGCTGCGGCTCCGGCATCCTCAGGTCCATGTTGGCCTGGAAATATGACTGCAGTGTTCCGACATCGCGCCAGTAGTGCCCGAAATCCTTCTGTCCCGGGATGTTGTTCAAGTAATAGTTATACGCGAAAAGGCGCTGTGTACTGACAAGGGACGGAAGGATGTCCTTGCCGAAGTCATGGCTGCTCTTGTCGTTTTTCGCATCGCTCCTGAGGAGTCCGAGGAGCTCCCTGGAATTGAAGAGGTAGTTGCCCATGGAGACGAGCGCCATCTTGGGGTCGCCGGGTATCGGGGTCGGATTCTTCGGCTTCTCCTGGAATCCGATGATCCTCCAGTCCTTGTCGACCTGCATGACACCGAAGCTCGACGCCTCCTCGATCGGCACTGGAATCGCCGAGACAGTTGCGATTGCATTCGAATTGCAGTGGAAGTCGACCATCTGGCTGATATCCATCCTGTAGATATGGTCGCCGCCGAACACGGCTACCAGGTCGGGCGCGAAATCCTCGATGAGGTGGATGCTCTGGTATATGGCATCGGCCGTGCCGACGAACCAGGTCTTCTTGGCGGTCCTCATCTGCGCCGGGACCGGGATTATGAACCTGCCCTTGCCATGGGCGCCCGCGATGTTCCATCCGTTGATGATGTGCTCCATCAGGCTCTGCGAACGGAACTGCGTGAGCACGAAGATGCTGCTTATTCCGCTGTTGACGAAGTTGCTCAGTACGAAGTCTATGATCCTGTATTTTCCCCCGAACGGGACCGCCGGCTTTGCTCTTTCAATAGTCAGCGGATGCAGCCTGGACCCTTCTCCCCCGGCGAGTATCATTCCCAAAACTGAGACCTTCATTTTTCCAACCTCGATTTAGTAGTAGATTTA
>CAZDNQ010000559.1:0-3619 GCA_964506605.1 uncultured Victivallis sp.
CCTGTCATAGTAAAGGGCCGAGAGCCTCTCCCTGGGCTCCGCGAATCCCGCGACCGTCCCAGTCCTTGCGAACTTCGCAAACAGCGCGCTCCTGAAGAGCCCCTGCATGTCTATGACCACATCATATTTCTCCCTGCGGATATCGGCGACGAGGCGTCTGAAGGCGCCGGGGAACCTGATCGGGGAGCCAAGTTCCTTCCTCGGGAACGGGATTATCCTCCTGACATGGCTGTTGTAGCCGAGTATCTGCGCGAAAGCGGGATGGACAAGCCAGTCTATGGATGCTCCGGGGAACTTCGCGGAAAGAAGCGAGACTGCAGGAAATGCATGGAGCACATCTCCGAGGCTGCTTATCTTTATGATGAGAAATTTTTCCATGGGGTCAAAATCCAAGCTGCAGGAGAAAACAGGATCTCCAGGAGATCATCAGTTTCCGCGCTCAAGCCTCAGCGCAAGCCTTTCAGGGAGGCCGGCCTCCTTGATCTTCTTCTGTGCGGCGGCGATGTCGTATGAGAGCCTGCGGCGGATGATCGTGTTCGTCTCGGTGTCATAGATCGCAAACGAAGCACGCGGATCCCTGTTCCTGGGCTGTCCGACGCTGCCGATGTTGATCAGGTATTTCCAGCCCTTCTGGATGTTGATGAGCGGATCGTTGTCCGGCTTGCCGGCGCTGGCCTCGGTGACCTCCGCCTTCCACTCCTGCATCTCCTCGACCAGGAGGCTGTTGGAGCCGGTGAACGACTTCTTGCAGAAAGCGATCGGGACATGCGAATGGCCGCAGAAGCAGAGCGGGGTGAACTGGTATGAGAAATTATCCATTGCATGATGGACGTCGAAAATATAGCCCCAGGAAGCCGGCGAGTCGAGAGTGGCATGGACGATGGTTATGTTCGTGCCCCTTACCGTCTGCTTCATAGGAAGCTTGGAGAGCCAGTCCCTTTCCTCGTCGTTCAACTGCGCCTTCGTCCAGAGGACGGCCTGTTTGGCGTGCTGGTTGAACCCGAGCATCTCCTCGTCGTTGTTGGAGACGTACTCGTCGTGGTTGCCCTTCACGCAGCCGATGAGGTCGAGACCGCGGATCAGCTGGAGGCACTCCTTCGGATTGGCGTTGTAGCCGACAATGTCTCCGAGGCAGATATATTTTTCAACGCCCTCCTCCTTGCACTTGTCAAGAACTTTCGACAATGCCTCGAGGTTGGCGTGGATATCGCTTATGATCGCATATTTCATTGTTTACGCGTCCTGCGTCCTGAATTATTCAAAAGAACTAAATTGTACACGACATCTAATTTCAATACAAATAGTTTTAACCTTTAAAACGCTTTTTTTTGAGTTTTTTGCAGGATATTTGTACTCAGTCAACCACTATTATTGAATTCACCTTGTGGTTGCCGAGATTCGCCCGCCCCTTGAGGAATGCAAGCTCGATCACAAACTCGATCCCGTCGACCCGTCCGCCGATCTTCCCGAGAAGTTTCGCGGCGGCCGCGGCTGTGCCGCCGGTCGCAAGCAGATCGTCGACAATCACCACCTTGTCACCCTTTTCCAGGGCGTCCTCATGCACTTCGATCGTGGCGCTGCCATATTCCAGGGCATATGATTCCTCGACGGTCCTGTAGGGGAGCTTCCCTTTCTTCCTGATCGGGATCATGCCGCATCCCAGCTTGTAGGCTAGAGCGGCTCCAAAGAGGAACCCGCGCGACTCGATCACCGCAAAATAGTCAGGCCTGTCCTTTTCATACCGTTTCGCGATTATGTCGACCACCTCCTTGAAAAGCTTTTCCGACTTGAGGATCGGCGTAATGTCCTTGAATATGATCCCCTCCTTAGGAAAATCTTTCACATCCCTGATTGCAGCCCTGATCGTTTCAATGCTCATCGAAAACCTCCTGTTAGTGTCCAAGCGCCCAAGTGTCGGAAGAAAGATGTTCCGAACAGTCGCCCACATACGCATCCTTCCCAATCTCCCAATCTAAAAATCTCCAAATCTAAAAAGCGCGGCGGCGGAATAAGCCGGATTCTGTGAGCCCCGACGCTTGCGCGCCGGAGACGGCAACCATCTGTCTATGCGACCAATACCCGGAATTCAAGCGCTGCGTGCAACAGCATCATTCCCTATTTGGTCTTGCTCCAGAAGGGGTTTGCCATGCGGCCGGCCCTCTCGGACCAGCCCGGCGGGCTCTTACCCCGCCTTTTCACCCTTACCCTCCGTTTTCAGAGGGCGGTATATTTTCTGTGGCACTTTCCTTTCCGCGGAATATGGTCCGCGGCATCCTCCAAAGGAGGACTTCCCGCACTGCGGAGTCCGGACTTTCCTCCCCTGCCCCGCCTTGCGGCGAACCAGGAGCGGCTGCCCTCCGCCGTCGCTATTGTATTTTAGCCTTGAAACTGTAATATAAAAGCTGTACTTATGAAGAATCTCCATATCATAGCATTAATGTCTCTCTGCATCGCACTAGCGGCCGCCGCAGACAAGGCACCCTCCCTTTCACAGACGGAAAAGGACGTCGACGCCATCCTTGCAAAAATGGGTGGTGGGGCAAATTCACAGAATGCCGCCCTCAACGACATAAGGAAGATTGGAAAGGCCGCCATCCCGAGGCTCGTGTACCATGCAACCACCGAATTCGTGATCCAGAAGCAGAGCGCGAACTTCGGCGGTCCGGGGCAGTCGTTCTCCCGCGAGACGAAGTCACCAAACCCAAAAAGGTTTGCGGCCCTCTTCCTCCTGCAGAATGTCTGGGCCGACGAGGCAGCAGCTCCGCTCTCCGGCATCCTGAAGAAGGATTCCAGCCAGGACGCCAGGCTTCTCGCGCTTGCAGCACTGAACAAGAACGCCCATGACACCCTGATGTCTCTGCTGCCGGAACTCACCAAAGACGAGAATCCCGAGATCGCCGGCATCGCGTTCGAACAGCTCGAGCTCCAGAAGCCGGACGAGAAAAGGATACTGGATATGCTCGATAGACAGCAGGCCTGGAAGGCGCTCGAGCTCTATCTGCCCAGATATTATTCAACAGCCCTCACCCCAAAGACATTCCTCATGCTCAGGACCGGCAGGACGACCGATGAGAAGACGGCCGCCATCGCATCGCTTATAAGCCAGAATGCGAATTCCGCAGAAACAAGGAAGTACATTTCAGAGCTTCTAAAATCCTACGATCCGGCCGTGAGGGAGATCTGCGCCGAATATCTTTCCTGGCACGGGACAGCTGCGGAGATCCCGAATCTTGAGAGCGCCCTCAAGAATGAATCCGACATCCATGCCGCCGCCTCGCTCGCCGCAGGAGTCAAATCAATTAACAGGCGGGGCGCGTCCAAGGACGGAGGTACCGTCCCGTTCCCGGCGTCATTCGACGAGGCGTCAAAGCTCCTCGAAACGGGAAGGAGCGGCGGGGACATCCAGGAAGCGTTGAAGCTGCTCAGCCAGTCGGAGCCGTTCGAACCGCTCCACCTGCTCGGGAAAAGCGGCGACGAGTTCGGCAGACAGCGCGAATCCCGGATGAAACTGGAAGGACTTGTCTTCTGCATCCCGATATTTTCAAATGACGAAGTCAAACCGTCGGACAAGCCTGCGCCAGACGCAGACACGCTTGTTCCACCGACACGGGACTATTTC
>CAZDNQ010000560.1:0-3612 GCA_964506605.1 uncultured Victivallis sp.
TGACCAGTTATGCCGGGCGTGCTTCTGGAAGGCTCTTCTTGCGACAAAGTCCTCGAGCATTTCCGGCTCATCCTCCTGGACGTCAAAATTAGGGGGCAGCGGAGGACAATGACTGTCAAAGAAAGCTTTCCCGTCAACATCCATGGGCATAGCCAGCGCCTTTTCAAGGGTCTCAATCTCCACCTGGCTTTTTGAAAGTATCAGCTTGTCAAGATCGGATTCCGCCTTCTCCCTGAGCGCCATGAGGCAGATATCGTGCGGGTTGATCAGCGAGCATACAAGAAAGAACGGCTTGTCCTTCTTCCTGTAAAGATACGATGAACATTCATCTGCCAGGATATCTCGTTCATCGGAGGAGATATACTCGAAGCCGATATCAGAAGCCTTGAATCTGGGCAGATGCTCCTTGCCTCCGTATACAGTCTCATATCCGGCCTTCCTGAAAGTCCAGCCGATAGCATTCTTTAAAATCTCGTCCGGCACAGGAGGAATGGATCTGGGAGCATTATTCCACAGTCCGATATCACTCGGCATTCTTCCGGTCATGAGACTGAATCTGGACGGGATGCAGAGCGGATTTGTACAATACGCCTTTTCGAAGCGCATCCCTCTTGCGGCAATGGAGTCCATCGCCGGCGTTTTCAGATAGATGTTTCCCGCACAGCTCATCATCCGTGCATTCTGCTGGTCGGTAATGATAAATAGTATGTTTGGCTTATCCATATCTCACCTTGCTGAAGGAAGTATTACACAAGACGGATTATCAGAAGAACAATGAATCTCCTGGTTCGCAACCGGTGAATTATCATACGACTTCACCTGTTCAAAAGTATTTGGATGGACTTCATACGCCAGGGAACTGCTGCTTGAGACATAAAACCCTATCCTGTGCCCCTTCTCGAAGGCGATTGCCGTGCTCCACATGTCCATGCGTAGCTTGTAGATCTTCCCTTTTTCAACCGGCACAGAACTGTCGAGCCCGCCGGCATAGCGAGCCATCCCTGCGGACTCCCTGACCAGCATCTCGTATCCGTCAGGATATATGTCGACAAGCTTGACCACGAATTCCGTATCAGGAACATCGGTGGAGAAGAAGATCTCCGCAAAGACCTTGCCTGCGATCTCCACCGGCTCCTCCAGGGGATCGCTGGCAAAACGCAGGACATCCTTGCGTCTCTTAAGCGGACTCTGGTCGACCGGCCCCATGTTCTCCTTCGAATACATCCAGTTCCCGCCAAGAGTCGGAGCAGGAAACTTCGGATCATACTGGTATTTCAATGATGCGTCCCTGGAGGAAGGCTTTTTCTTCGACAGCATTCCGTCTGCGGCCAGATAGAATGGGACCGGAAAACTGTCCGCCGGCGGCCAGACATCAGAAGTCTTGTAGATATTGCCAATTCCCTTTTTCTCTGTATCGTTCCTATCCCCCATGACGAAATAGGAAATCAGGGACTTATCGGGATTTTTAGCTTTTCCAAGAAGGACCTCGTCGAACTTCGGAATCAGTGGCGATGGATAGTTCTTCTTTGGAAACTTGAAAGGCATCTCGCCGGCATGGGTGCTGGGCCCGACGGTCACGAAAATCTTCGCGTTGCCGCCGCACCGCATGAACAGTTCTATCGCCGATTCGCTTACGATGTCATACCAGCCGGCTCCGGCAATCACAATTGTCTTGTTGTCGGCACATGCCTTCCTGAGAATATCCTCCCATTTCTGGAGCTCGAGGGAATGCAGCGTGGGCTTCGGCCATTCGTCCTTCGGGATTCCAACGAAGTTCAGCCAGTTGTAGAGGCCGGCGCGCCTGACGCCATTGTTGAATCCCCAGTAGTTGTAGGTGTATGCGCTCGAATTTCCCGGCGCTGCCACGATCATCGCCGGATTGTTGGCAAGAAATGAGCAGTAGGACGCCACCGCGTTTCCGCTTCCCCCATAAGTCCCGATCCTGCCGTTGCACCAGGACTGTTTTGAAATCCATGTGATTACCTCGTTGCAATCACTGATTTCGTAGTCCAGAGCCTTCGGATCGAGCTTCCCTTTTTCCGAATTCCCCTTGCCCCGCGAATCGACGCAGACAAAGGCGAAATCTCCGTTCTTGCATTGAGATGAATATGACGATGTGCTGAAATGTCCGTAATAGCCCTTTGTCATTATCACAGGCCAGGGACCTTTCCCCGGTGGAGTGAACACATCCACCGCCAGCTTAGCGCCGTCCTTCATTGGAAGCATCGTGGATTCGTGTTTCGAGCCTTCGGGAAAATTCTTCAGCACTGAAGCTTCACCGATCTTCTTGCCGGCCTCCTCGTATTCGCGCCCTTCCTTCTGGGCGAGCAGCGAAGACTGCACGGCAAGCAATGAAAACAGCATGAATATGTTTTTAAGTTTCATCTCGCTGAAATCCTGAATCCTATGAATGATTTTGCGTTTGCAGGATAATCAGTATAGAAAAAATCCTTTTTCCTGGGAGCATCAGGATTCTCAAAGAAATATCCTTTCCCATTGACCTCGTACATGGAGTTCTGGGGATAGAAATACTGAGTGTCGTTGTCCCATCCCCACTCGAGCACGTTCCCCCTCATGTCGAAAAGACCTGTCGCCTCAGGCTTCCTTGTACCCACAGGATGGGTCTTGTCGCCGGAATTTGATCCGATCCAGTCGGTCTCTGCGATATTCGCAGGATCGCCAAGGTCGGCCTTGTCAAACTCCTCGGCCATCGGAAGACGGAAGCCTCCGGACGACCCGTCGAAGAATATCTTCACACAGCTTCCGGAACTTGGCTTGAGCCCGAGCCCCCTGGCCCTTCCGGTGTTCTCCTCCCATGGAAGAAGGGGCGGCCCCCTCCTCGCGTCGAACATGTCCAGACGGAACAGCAAGGCCTCCTTATATGGAATCTTCTTTCCCTCGTCGTTGAAATACACCGGCTTCCTGCCGCAGATTTCTGAAAGCGCGTTGCACCATACGACGGCATCATGCCAGGATATGCATGTGACCGGCTCGTCCTGAGAATATGAATAGCATTTGTCGGTCGAATGCCTGGAACTTCCCATGTCGCCGGAATAATTGAAGGAATATCCGTTGTTCTCAGCCCATCCCTTCACAAGCTTCCATATCCTGTACGGGGCCTCTGTCCTGCCGAAACCAAGCGGATATGGATTCCTCGGTTTGTCCTCTATTTTATTATCCTCGAGTATCTTCCTGTATTGCTCTTCAGTGATCTTTCCAAGGAACTTGTCATTTGCGGCGGCTCCGGTCTTGCGTCTTTTATGTGCGTCCGGATTATCGACCGGATCGACAAAGTCCCTTTCGTCAGCCAGGCCGGATCCGTTTACACCGACAAGAGGCATATCCTTTGAGAGCACTGCAGCCAGCTCATCCCTGGACATGATCTTAGCAGGATTCAGAACTTCGTTTTTCCGTATCACCCATGAAGGGGCATCGGCAGAAGTTCCGGCGGAAACTGCAGGTCCCTTTGCAATCCTGAAACCTGTGGAATAATGCCCTTCATACGGCTTTTCAGGAAAAGGAAGCATGCTTTTCCCGGTCGACAATTCAGGATACGAGAAGTCACCGCCGAGGACAGTGTGCGACCCGGCCAAGTCCTCGTTTATACTGTCC